>CAZBZA010000051.1:12713-14624 GCA_964495865.1 uncultured Lentimicrobiaceae bacterium | reverse complement strand
TTTGCACCGAAAACGGGCTCAAATTCCACCTCGATGGTGCACGGCTCTTTAACGCTCTGGTCGAAACGGATGTTACTACCGGTGATTACGGACAGTTGTTCGACAGCATTTCTATTTGCATATCAAAAGGACTGGGTGCGCCGGTTGGTTCCGTGCTGATCGGGAGCAAGGAATTTATTAAAAAATCGCGGCGGATCAGGAAAGTTTTCGGCGGAGGAATGCGGCAGGCCGGTTACCTGGCAGCAGCATGTATCTACGCTCTTGACAATCATGTTGAAAGGCTTCGCGAGGATCATCGCAGGGCAAAAGAACTGGAAAGCCTGCTACAAACACTTCCTTATGTAGAGGATGTTACCCCGGTGCAGACTAACCTTGTATTTTTCAGTCTCAAAGCCGAAATGCCGGTGGATCAATTTCTGCGAAAGCTGCGTGAAAACGATATTTATGCCATGGCTTTAGCTCCTCAACAGGTGCGTTTCGTAACTCACCTGGATATATCGGACGAAATGATGGAGAAAGTAAAAACTGTATTGAAAGAAATGTAATTCAGGCCTGCAACCTGACTTTGAAAACTGACCTTTAATTCTGATACATTACCTTTCCTGCTTTATCTGAGGCACAATATTTTATTGTCCTTGTTATTTGTATTTAAGAGCATTAAATATCGAATAAGTATTATTTCAGAGAGGGATTTCAATAATCAAATACGATTATCGCCCCTCGCTAGGCCTGCACTGAGCGCAGACGAAGTGCCCTTCGCCCCTTCTAAAAGTTAAAATCAATAAATTTAAATAGTCTCTGATACTTTGGAATTCCTCAATTAAAATTATTTATCAAAAAAAAATATCCTTTTTAACATATCGATTAAACAATATGTGTTGTTTGCTGTTAAAATTTCTTTTACAGTCGGAAATCCCTGAATCTACTCAAGTAAACCAATTGCAATACGCTTATGATTAAATTTTTGTCCCTGCTGCTCTTAGTAAGTTTTATTAGTTTAAAATCTATAATTGCTCAATCCACTGAGGTGGTTTCAGTTCAGGATAACCTTGTAAGCCAGGCTGTTTCGCAGCTTAATTCGGCCATGCTTCCGCCCGATGGTGAGCTTTATACGTTTGCCTCAGAAAATAAAATTACAGGATCGTATACATTCGACCTCACTTTCCGTAAGAAAGGAGAAATGGCAACAGTTTTTGTTGTTTCGAGCGAAAACGCCAGCATACACATGCAAAATCAACTCAAAGACCATCTGAAAGCATTCCGTTTCGACCTTACAGTTCCCAAAGGTGAATCGCGAAAGTTCCGGCATACTTTTAAATTTTAACCATCAGATAACCAAGTCAATAACAATTAAACATTTTTTTATGCGAAAACTGATCTTTACCGCAATTGCCTTTTTCAGCCTTTTTACGCTTAAGGCCCAGGACGAAATGCCACTGGTTTGGGAATCCAAACTCGATCACAAAATTATGTTCAATGGAACAGGTACCGAAGAACGTGGGCACAGCTATGCCGCTTCGGACAAGGAATTAACCATTTTTGACAACAAAACCGGAAAAGTTTTGTGGTCAAAACGCTTTAAAGACCTGGCTCCAAAACTCGGGAAAGTTGACGAACTTATTCCCGCTTGGCAATCAAATACAATTTTCCTTTTCGATCGAAAAATGGGCAAGGACCAGATTGCCTGCATTGATATTGAAACGGGTAAATTTCTGTGGGCAACTGATAAATACCAGGATATTTCGGATGATAATGTAATGTATATAAAGGAGGATAACGCGTTTGCGCTTTCGCTGAAGGACCGGCTGGTTTTCCTGAAAGTGCTCACCGGTGAGGAATTATGGTCAACAACCAAATTTAAAGGTGTTGTTGGAAAATACATCTGGGGCGGTGACGGTACCATGGTAATGG
>CAZBZA010000051.1:0-12613 GCA_964495865.1 uncultured Lentimicrobiaceae bacterium | reverse complement strand
TTTAAAGGTGTTGTTGGAAAATACATCTGGGGCGGTGACGGTACCATGGTAATGGTAAATTTCGTTCCAAGCGCTTTGGGTGCTTTATTTACAGGTTTTAAAAACCAGATCGCGCGTATTGATCTTAAAAACGGTGATATCCTTTGGGAAGCCAATTATATAGGTCGTGCCGAGCGAAAAGTTATTTCACGGGATTTTGTTTACGACCTCAGCAGGGATAAAGATAATGTAGTTCTTACGCTCAACGGGGTGCAGGTTTACGATTATAAAACCGGCGCCAAAGTATGGTCGGCTGCTTTCGATTATACTCCTGATGGATTGGCTTCAAAACCTGCAGGGGCAAAAAAATTCGGCGTTTACGGCGGAGTATCCGACCCGGTTCGCGTTGGCAACGATTTGTATGTACTTGATATGTCGAACCGTAAAAACCAGTTTATAAAAAAATATGATGCTTTAAATGGTAAACTTTTATGGACATCGCCGGAAATTAAGGACGCCAAAGCCATTCCTAACATGTATATAATTGAGGACAAAGTAGTTTTGCAAATTGGCGGTACAGTTGAAGCCCAGGCTTATATTTACAGGCGAACCCCAAACGGAGATGGATCAGTAACCATTTACGAAGAATGGAAAATCTGGCATCCAAACATTAAACCTAATGGAGTACAGGCTTTTAACACTTCCGACGGCAAAATGATCTGGGATTCCGAACGTTTCCGTAAAGGCATTACCAATATGATAAAGGATGGTAATAATGTTGTGGTTTGCAGTGGCAAGGCGCTTTATTCGCTCGATGTTGCCAACGGGAAAGAAAACTACGAAGTTCCTGTTGCCAAAGGAGGAGTGGGCGATGCCGAACTGATTGAAACATTTAAAGATATGGTGGTAGTTGTTGGCGAAAAAGGGGTTTCAACTTTTAAAATGTCGAACGGCGAATTGATGGGCAGTGGTAAATATAAATCATCATTTTACGAAGCCCGCGTTGATAACATACTTGTAATGAAGACTGCCGGCGCCGATATAGCTGCATTCGACCTTAACACATGCAAATACCTCAAATTTGACGCACGAAAAGATGCCTCTACCACACTTACAACTGAAGGTGATTTCGTTTATGTATATGAAAACAAAACAGTTAGTAAAGTAAAAACAGGGAAATAGGTACCGAATTGGTGTACTCCACAATATTGAAAATCAGGTTTTGAAAGTTCCGTGCGGAATGATCAAAACCTGATTTTTTTGTTTAATCATTGCTATTCAGAAAATTCTTTACTCGTGATTCGATGTTATTCATGCCCAATAAATTTCTCATTTCTTGTCCCTTAATTTCTGCTGTTTTGCAAGCATATTAAGAGTTTCAGCAATTCTTTCAACTTTGGTATTGTCCGTTTTAGCCGAATAAATCCAATCGATAAATTCCTTTTGTTGTCCGTGAGTATAATTCAAAAATGTATGGTACAAAACCGGGTCTACTTTTAAACAATCCAAAAGCTCCTCCGGAATTTCTGTGGGAGAATTATCAGCAAACAGAATAACTTTGACCCAATCACCTTCTTCTTTTCCTATTTTCTTTCTGATAGAAGCTTTTACGGGAAGAAAAAGTTTGCCGTTTCCCATTGGCATTAACTTATGGTTCTTAATCTCAAAATCGTCGATGCTTCCTTTTACACTAACCCAACCAAACGGAGATTTTTTGTCCTGCAATACCTCAGGTATTGCCGCATAAGTCCAACCACCTTTCCCCGGATATTTTTCAAGCAAATAAGTATTGTTTACTATTGGTGTTTGTGTCTCCACGATGGTATCATTTTCTGGATGTTTGTATCATCGATTATATCGGACTCTATCAATATCAGGTCATTCTATAATTAATTTATACCCATTTCCAATTTGATCCTTTATTTTGAATATGTAAATCCCGGCCGGAATGCCCGAAACATCAATCCTGCTGATTTCATTTATCAATTTGCCTGTTAGAACAATCTGACCAAACTGGTTTGTCATAAAATAAGAAACGGGTAAAAAGGAACTTCCTGTCTTTACATTAACAAACTGTTTGGCAGGAACAGGATATATTTCAAAATCAGTATTTCTTCCTATCCCGGCAACAGATGTGGTAACCTGCGAATTCAGGTATCCTTCCAGAAATTCCGTAAGATCAACTGTATGAAGTTTTTGCACGATGCTTATTGGCTGCTGGAAGAACTTCTCATTTGTCAGATAATATTTTAAACCATCGGTGGTAGCTATGCCTTCTACCTGGTGAAAGGGCAGCGAAAGGGAAATTTTTCTTTTATTTCCAGTAAAAAAATTGTGATTCCTAAAATCGTACAACAAGTAAATAAATGGCTGCAAACTAACACTATAACCACTTATAGCGATAAGATTTTCAGTTTCCTTATAAACGGCTCCTGTAATTAAACCCTGCACATTATAGGTTGATTTATATTTTGCTACATGAGTTCCCGGCTGTTTGGACAATGCATATAAACCCGTTTTATTACTTACCCACTGTTTGGTAAACAGGAAAATACTATCAGAAGAAACAATGAAAGCTTCGCAATCGAAATCGGTATTATTGGCACCGGTTGGGGTAAAATTGAGCTGATTCGAATAAGAGAAATTTATACTTTCGATGCTTGGCGAACCCGACAAAAGAGACGATTTACTGATTTTCAATATTTTCAGATCGGTACGGTTTCCATTCAGGTTGTTTCCAAAATCCCCGACATATACAAAACCGCTGTCCTGCGAAATTTCTTCCCAATCAATATTTTCGGTGCCTGGCAATGGCTGTGTTAGTTTTATACTTCCATTCAGCGTATCGAGCGCGTACAAATTTATATCGTCGCTGTCGTTATGAGTCCAGAGCTGATTATTCCATTTTATTATGCCTGAAGTTTCGGCCAGCGTATTAACCAGGTTAACGCTTGCCGAAGGTGAAACGGCTGCAGCATTATAGGTACAGCTTCCGTCATTAACTGTTGCGGTCGGATTATAATTGTTGGCTAACGGATCAGTGCAACCTGGTACCTGCGCGAAAGCACTGCTGCAGAGGATCAACAGACTGATTGAAGTTAGTAGTAAAAATTTTTCCATGTTTAAGACCGAAAGGATTTGGGGAAAGGAAATTTCAATAAAGGATCAGACATGATGATGCAACTGATATTCCGCAGACTGTAATCTATTAAAGAACAGGCACAAATATAAATAGTTCAATAGACGGGAACTATTACCACTACTTCCATAACAAAAAGATAACCAAACCACTCTTTTGTTTAATGATGTTAATTTTTTGTTAAATATACTCTTCGGAAACATAAATATTATAAACGTTATTTACTTGTTTATCATGTAGTTAAATAATTTTAAACAAAACAGACAATTATTTTTGTTTAACTTTTGCAATATTTTATTAAACATTATTTAACTGATAGCGTTTATCTATCAATCAAAACAATTTTTTAAACTTAAATCTTAAGAATCATGAAAGCCAACAATTTTACACTTCGTTCAGGACTGTTCCTGCTGATGTTTTTGCCTGTGGTATTATTCGGCCAGGCCAGGATACAGGTAATCCACAATTCAGCCGATGCAGCCGCTTCAGTGGTTGATGTATGGCTTAATAACACTTTACTTATCGACAATTTTGCCTTCCGCACAGCATCACCATTTATTGATGCACCGGCAGGTGTTGACTTTGACGTTGTTATTCAGCCAGCAAACTCGACTGATACTACAAACGCTCTTGCACGCTTCACATACAACCTTACCAATGGAGAAACCTATGTATTGGTTGCCAATGGTATTGTAGTACCAACCGGTTACAATCCGGCTACTCCATTTAACATTTATGTTTATGCCATGGGACGCGAAGTTGCATCCAATCCGGCAAATACTGATTTACTTGTTTTCCACGGATCGACAGATGCTCCTGTTGTTGATGTGGTAGAAGTAGGTGTTGGAGCAGGAACAATAGTTAACGACCTTGCCTATTCGGAATTCGAAGGATATCTTGAACTTCCAACATTAGACTTTAGTCTTCAGATCCGCGACCAAACCGGAACGACAACCGTAGCTCAGTTTGCAGCCCCGCTTGCAACCTTAGGCCTTAATGGCGCAGCAGCAGTAGTTGTCGCATCAGGATTTCTCGATCCTTCAAATAACAATAACGGTCCTGCTTTTGGATTGTATGTTGCTCTTCCTGCAGGCGGCGATCTTGTAGCTCTTCCTTCGGTTCCGATTTCGACGGCCCGTCTTCAGGTTATACACAATTCAGCTGATGCAGCTGCTGCTGAAGTAGATGTGTGGCTCAACAACACGCTGCTTCTCGATAATTTCGCTTTCCGTTCGGCTTCTCCTTTTATTGATGCTCCGGCAGGTGTAGATTTTGATGTGGTTATTCAGCCTTCAAATTCAGTTGATACAACAAATGCTTTAGCCCGATTCACATACAATCTTACCGGCGGAAGCAAATATGTGCTGGTAGCCAGTGGTATAGTAGTTCCGACAGGATATAATCCGGCAACGCCATTCAACATTTATGTTTATGATATGGGTCGCGAATTCGCATCCAACCCAGCTAATACCGACCTGCTTGTGTTCCACGGATCAACTGACGCACCAGTTGTTGATATTGTAGAAGTGGGAGTTGGTGCCGGAACAATAGTTAACGACATTGCCTATTCGGAATTTGAAGGATATCTTGAACTTCCAACATTAGACTTTAGTCTTCAGGTCCGCGACCAGACCGGCACTACAACAGTTGCCCAGTTCGCAGCACCACTCGCAACTTTAGGTCTTAATGGTGCATCAGCAGTTGTGGTTGCATCCGGATTTCTTGATCCCGCGAATAACAATAACGGCCCTGATTTTGCTGTATTTGTTGCTCTTCCTACTGGTGGCGCTATGGTTGAACTTCCATCCGTTCCTATTTCGACAGCACGCGTTCAGGTTATGCACAATTCGGCTGATGCGGCTGCTGCTGAAGTAGATGTGTGGCTTAATAACACACTGCTTCTTGATAATTTCGCTTTCCGATCGGCATCGCCTTTTATTGATGCTCCCGCAGGTGTTGATTTTGACGTGGTTATTCAGCCTTCAAATTCAGTTGACACAACAAATGCTTTAGCCAGATTTACCTACAACCTTACAGGTGGAAGTAAATACATCCTGATTGCCAACGGCATAGTAATCCCGACAGGTTACAATCCTGCAACCCCGTTCAATATTTATGTGTACGATCTGGGCCGCGAATTTGCAACGGAATCAGCAAATACTGATGTACTTGTTTTCCATGGCTCAACAGATGCGCCTGTGGTTGATGTGTATGAAACAGGTGTTGGCGCAGGATTAATTATTGATAACCTTGCATACAGTGCCTTTGCCGGTTACCTCGAACTCCCAACCGCTGATTACGTGCTCGAAGTAAGGGACGAAACCGGAACTGTAACAGTAGCATCGTACCTGGCTTCTCTTTCTTCCTTAGGTTTACAAGGCCAGTCGCTGGTAGTTGTTGCATCGGGTTTCCTCGATCCGGCCAACAATAATAACGGAGCAGGTTTTGGACTTTTTGCAGTGCTACCCACAGGTGGACTTTTCATCCCACTGGTTATTACCAGCACTGAGGAGAACGTTTTAAACTCTGCAAAAATCACCACTTATCCTAATCCGGTTTCCGATAAACTTACTGTTGAATTCAATTCAGAATTAGCATCGGCGGTAAATTTCCAGATGTACAATTCAGCAGGTAAACTGGTACGAAACGGCAATACAGGAGCCATGGCTGTTCAGGGACAGAATTTCACTGTAGATGTATCCAACTTACCTTCAGGTCTTTACATCTTGACTCTTAATGATGGGAAATCGAAAATTTCATCCAAAATTCAGGTAGTTAATTAATTCCATTAACTCAAAAATAACTTCAACTACAGCAAGCTGATCTTCACAGGTCAGCTTGCTTTTTGCTTTATAAAACAGTCAGGCAAATCAAATGCCATTACCACTGAACCAAATCCCTCTAAATATTGTTTTAAGATTATGATCCGAAAAATAACTTTAGCATTTGCAGCACTGGTTTTAATAATGTCGGGAATGGTTTCGTATGCACAGGAAGCCGCTATCCTCGATGGATTTACCGGCGTTGCGCAGCCTGAACAGGTTCAACTGAGGTGGACAATCAGCTCAGGTGAAACCTGTAACGGAACTTTTATTGAACGGTCAACAGATAATATTAACTGGATAAAAATTGGCGATATACCAGGTGTTTGCGGCAGTTCGTCGGCCCCGGTCCCATATAATTTCATCGATGATTCACCGGTTAGCAATACGGTAAATTTATATCGCCTCGAACTTGGCGGACAAGGATACAGTAAAACTATCAGTGTTCCTTATTACGATTATACCGAAAAAGGATATGTTTTAATCCCGAACCCGGTTTACGAAAACACAACGGTTTACTTCGGAACATCGGTAAGCGAACCATTTACAATTGCTATTTTTAATATTGCCGGCCAAAAGGTGCAGCAGGATTCCGGAACCGGTGGCAGCTATTTTATAAATGTACAATCACTTTCTGCAGGAACATATCTCTTTGTTATTTCGCGCCAGGGCAAAAAAAATGTCAGCGGTAAAATGATTATCCGCTGACATTTGATTCAAAAAAAATCAATTTTTATTTCTTAAGTACCACTTTCCGTGTCATCACTCTTCCATCACGGGCGGTGATTTGTATAGCGTAAACACCGTTTCGTAAGCCAGAAAGATCAAGCGAAACACGCGATTCACTTTCCGAAGGGAATATCTGGAAAACCATACGGCCCGAAGGATCAGTAACCAAAACCTTTTGTATTGACGAACCCGGTGTCTCCAGGTAAACAATAGCATCGGTGGGATTAGGATACAGGTTGAACGCATTCTTTTCGCTTTCCGGAATACCAACCGTTGAGAGGAAATTAGCAACCAAAGTCCGGTTTACAATAGCAGAAAATGTATAAACTGCATTGTTCGAAACAACATTTCCATTTTCGGTCCAGCTGTAGAATTTGAATCCGGGGTTGGCTACTGCCTGTAAAGTAACCGTTGTGCCAAACACGAACTCGCCGTCACCGGTTACATAGCCGGCATTAGCAGGATTCACTATAGTTGTAACAGTAAGTATTTCAACAAAGTTTGCTACCAGAACCCGATTTCCCGAGATAGTAAATGTATATATCGGATCAGTCGATACCATGCTTCCATTTTCAGTCCAGTTAATAAATTTCCATGCCGGATTGGCTGTGGCCTGCACTGTTACCTGCGATCCTGCTGTTGCAGATCCACCGCCCGACACAACACCTGCCTGAACAGGGTTAGCCGAAACTGTGACTGAATAAATCTGTATCTGCTGTAGGAACTGAGCTTCAAGATTTCTGTTTTCGAGTGCATTAAACGAATAGCTGTTGCTTCCCGAAACCATACTTCCGTTTTCGAACCAACCCGTAAAATCCCAACCTGAAGCTGCCACCGCAGTAACCGTAACCGAAGCATTGTAAGAAAATACTCCACCTCCTGAAGTGCTTCCGCCAGCTGTTGGATTTGAAGAAGTAGAAATCGTAAACTGCTGTACGACAAAATTGGCTACCAGGTTCACACTACCTGCGGCTGTAAACACATAACTAGCCGATGTTGACACGACATTTCCATTCTGTGTCCAGTTAACAAAGTCGTATCCGGTTGCAGCACTTGCTGTTACAGTAACCTGGTTACCAATGGCATATGTCCCGCTTCCTGTTGTAGATCCGCCGGTTGGTGGATTCGAAGATGTGGATACTGTAATCTGGTTCATGCTGAAATTAGCAACGAGTATTCGGTTTGCAGATGCGGTAAAAGAATAAGTTGCATCAGTGGAAACAATATTAGCGCCTTCGGTCCAGTTCAGGAAATTATAACTTCCCGATGGTGTAGCAATTACCGTAACTGTTTGACCAGTAACATAATTACCACCTCCGCTTGTAGTTCCACCGGGAGCCGGATTCGATGATGTGGAGATGGAATACGACTGGCTTCCGCCATCCTGAATGGTAACATCATCGATAAACCAGTTATCGTATTGATATAAATCACCTTCAATTGTGAAGGCAATATAGGTTACAGGCGAATTCAGATTGGAGGTTACGGTGGTATTTACCAATGCCGGACCAACATTAGAGTTGGATACTGTTGCCAGCGACCAGGCTTCATTGGTCCAGGTGGTTCCGTTAGAACTGGATTGCACCCTGAGTGTGGCACCTGGTGCATAATCGTCGAGCATATGCCTGAAACTCAGGTTTAGCTGTGTTAATCCTGAAGTGTTAAAGGAAGGGGTAATCAACCTGGTTGTTCCTGGGTTTATCTGTTGCCAGTCCGATTTCATTTCGGAAGCTGAACCACCTGCATTGCTTGTTGCTGAAACGCTCCAACTGTTGGTAGCTCCTGTTCCCGACGCTTGCTGGCTCCAGCATGCTGGTAAATTACTACCTGTAAAAATCTGTGAATAAGGAAGAGTTGTAATTCCGCAAAGTGTAGTGGCATTTGCAATAACACCATTCGAATAAGTCAGCGAACCGTCAACTGACCAAAGTTTGTAGTAATATGTGGTTGAAATTGAAAGCGCCAAATGTTGAAAAGCAGAACCACTGCCTGAATATAAAACTGTACCGCCGCCAGCAATTGCATTTCCGGCTGAATATGCAGTACCTGTTTGAGGTGAACCAAAGGTTGGTGATGTACTATAAGCAAGCACAACATTGTTATTCGAACCGTTTTTCTGCCAGGCAAGGTCGATCTGGCTTGTGCTAACCGGTGTTGCGGTGAATGAAGCCGGACTGGCAACTGTTGAAAGTCCGACAGTAAATGAAATTGAACTCCCTGCCGAAGTAACATTAGAGATATTTAATCCACCCGGGCCCCCGTTTTGCAGAAAGCTCGAAGGATTTGTAGCATCATTTATTGCTGTGCGGCCCGACTCAAGCGAATAATAGGCCGACCACGGACTTCCGTTGACCGAAGGAGTTCCGTTGGGGCGGTAAGCATACACTTCATCTGGCGGACCATCGGCATTTCCATCGAGGGAAGGATCGATGCGATAGACAATAAGTCCGGAACCTGGCAGTGTACTCTCGAATGTGCCTGTTGTCTTGCGGTATTCCACAATAAAAAACTCTGTTGCCGAGTTAAGGGAAGCAATTTTGTAACAGTTATTGGTGGAAGAAGTGAGTGGTTGCAAGGTGTAAGTACCTGATGTTGTAATTTCGGGTATCGAAGTGATCCAGGTATTCTCGGAGTATTTCCATTTCATATAAGCGCCCATGTGGCCACCACCCGATTCCATAAGGTCCCATTCCGAAACAGGCGAAATATTCAACCCGCCATCATCGTAATGATATAAATCGGGTGCGCCGAGAGCATGAAACATTTCGTGGCATAAGGTTTGAACATCAACCTGCGATTCGGGTTGAAACGTATAATCCCAAACCCTTTTCCCGTTAATATAAGTTTGTGTGCTGTACAATGCCCAGCGGTGTGCCCACAATAAACTGGCCCATGCGCCATTGCCTCCGCGGATAATAAAGCATACATTATCAACCCTTCCATCCAGATCGCCGTCAATATCCAGACCCGGAGGAACCGGTGAATTGGCATTTACCCAGGTTACAGCATCATGCAGAAGAGCGTGCTCACGATCTCTTCTTTCGTCGTCGCCATTGTAGCCATTTGGATTGGATGTAGCGTTATATGGTTCAAAATAATTGCGGGGGTGCGTGTCGGTATAGGAATAATTGGTTGTCATAGCACAGGCAGGGTATCCGGTTGTGCCAATGGTAAATTGTGTATAAGAAACCTCGTTGTAGTATGATTTCAAAGAAACACCGGTCGGGAGGTTAAACTTATCATCGAATGTTTGCCTGGTAGTAGTAAATTCAGTGTCTCCCAAAAACTTGATATAGATGGAAATATTATTCATAGTACCCAGATGTGGAGCTGATACAGAAGAATTGTTGTCGTTATTTACAACATAGGCACTTTTACGGCGCAGGTATTCCTGTTTCGAAACTTTAGCCCATTTCGTTAAACCCGCCGCACGCGGATCAACATCATACACTTTATACTGCGAAGGAACAACCAGTTCGCCATTTCGAATGCCATAATAATAATACCCGTCCGATGACTGAACAATGGTATATCCTTCGGCATCGTGAAGCCAGTTGAAAAACTCATCGCCGGAAACGAAACAACTGATAATGCGGCCATCAGGTTGTGTAACCTGGTACGGTTGATTTTTGACATATGCCGCTTTTGAAAAAGGAACAAATACGATTGCCGAAAGCAAAAGAAAAAGAAAGAGTTTTTTCATGAAGTACAAATTGACTGTAGTTGTTTATAGGGATAGAATGAGAATATTTTCGATTGTTACAAGGAAGAATTTTAGTTGCTGTATGAGATTTAATAGCTCTTACAGGGTATAAGTAATACAAAAATCAGAAATATTTTTCAACATTGTATCCATAGTAATGAAATATATAAAAACAAGTGTGAAAGTTTTATACCGTAAACATCTTATAGACTGATCCGGACAATAATCAGCAATACCATTCCAGTCAACGGATAATAATCAGATTTGCTTTCCGTATTTTACTGAAATTTACAAAAAAGTATATAAAAAGCATCAGGGAAATGGATAAAATTCCTTTACATTTGCTCAAAACAAATCCCTAAAAAAACCTACTGTTATGACAATAGGAATACTTAAAGAAATTGCAGGCGAAAACCGGGTGGCGATGCTTCCGGAGAGTGTCGCTACGCTGGTAAAAATGAATGTTGCCATGCTTGTCGAAACCGGGGCAGGGCTTACTGCTTTTGCTTCTGATAAAGAATATACAGAAGCCGGCGCAACTATTGATACCAAAGAAAAAGTGATTGCCGGGGCTGACCTGCTGATCAAAATCCAGCCTCCTACTGCCGACGAACTTACCCTTATGAAAGAAGGACAAGTAATTATGGCGGTGCTGAATCCCTATTTCAACTTCGACCTTGTAAAACAGCTTGCTGCCAAAAACATTACAGGTTTCAGTATGGATGTGGTTCCGCGTACCACCCGCGCACAGGCGATGGATATTTTGTCGTCGATGGCAACGGTTGCCGGTTACAAAGCAGTGCTCACAGCCGCCAATACGTTACCGAAATTCTTCCCGATGTTTATGACCGCTGCCGGAACCATTAAACCTGCCAATATGCTTATTTTAGGAGCAGGCGTTGCAGGCTTGCAGGCCATTGCCACATCCAGGAAACTTGGAGCAGTAGTTTATGTTTTCGATGTGAGAGCTGCCGTTAAAGAAGAAGTTGTGGGCCTTGGCGGAAAATTTGTTGAAGTAGAAGGCGCAATCGACGACAAAGCTGCCGGAGGGTATGCCGTTGAACAAACTGATGAATTTAAAGCCCGTCAGGCTCAGGCTATTCACGATCAGGCAGTAAAATCGGATGTTATAATCTGTACCGCTCAGATTCCGGGTAAACGAGCTCCGCTCCTACTTAAAAAAGAAACAGTTGAAGCAATGAAACCAGGCTCGGTTATAATCGATCTTGCAGCATCAACTGGGGGAAATTGTGAACTCTCAAAGGATAACCAGACTGTGGTTCACAATGGCGTTAAAATTATCGGTAACTCACAGCTTCCAACCGATATGCCTACCGATGCCAGCCGTATGTATGGCAAAAATATGATCAACTTCCTGAAACTTATCATAACCAAAGAAGGTGCGATGAACCTGAATTGGGACGATGATATTGTAAAAGGCACAGCTGTAACACATGGCAAAGAGATCGTTCACGAAAGAGTTAAATCAGTTATCAATTCATAATTAATAAGAAACTATGGAAGATGTCCTAAGATTTTTCCTCGAATACAAAGACATGATTTTTATCATTGTCCTTTCCGTATTCCTTGGAATAGAAGTTATATCGCACGTTCCTGCGGTGCTTCACACTCCGCTGATGTCGGGAAGTAACGCTATTCACGGTGTTGTAATTATCGGTGCCATTATTGTAATGGGCCATGCCGAAAGTACTCTTGCGCTGATATTCGGTTTTGTTGCCGTAATACTTGGTACACTGAATGTTGTAGGTGGATTTGTTGTTACCGACCGCATGCTCGAAATGTTTAAGAAAAAGAAAAAATAAGGAGATAAATCATGGAAACAATTACAAAACTCATTGAATTTTCCAGTGAAATCTCCATTCTTGAGATTTCTTACATTTTAGCCTCCATACTTTTTATTTTAGGGCTAAAAAAACTCAGCCACCCGGCTACAGCACGTGCCGGAAACCTATGGGCTGCAGCAGGTATGGGAGCAGCTATCCTGTTCACAATCCTTTTTCACAAAACAAATATTGAGCAGCCCGACGGCACCATAATTTCCAAAGGAATAGGTAATGTAATATGGATTGTTATTGCTCTTGCCATTGGTTCATTTATCGGCTGGTATGCTTCAGTAAAAGTTAAAATGACTGCCATGCCGCAAATGGTTTCTATTTTTAACGGAATGGGAGGTGCCTGCGCCGCGCTTATTTCGCTTATGGAATTCCCGAATATGCAAAA
>CAZBZA010000050.1:3745-14718 GCA_964495865.1 uncultured Lentimicrobiaceae bacterium | reverse complement strand
GATTATATGATTGATATGCGTTTTTCAGCAGACCCTATATATGCCAAATTCTATTTGGTTGATTATATTGATGATATAGGTTTTTCAACAGGCCCTGCATAAACCACCAAGCGGGTTTTAGAAATACAGTATATTATAATTCACGGCATATAGTAACAATACTCAAAAGAACAGTGGTAAGAGTTAGGAAGTAAGTATCAGCAATATAGGCCGTATTTTCACTTTATTGCAGTTTAAAAATTAGTAAACTACAATATTACAGTTAGTTATCCGAGTTTAACCAAATTGTTTCTGATGGAAAAAATGACGAGGTCCACAACATTACGACTACCAGTTTTGCTTATCAGGTTTGAGCGGTGACCTTCGACGGTACGGAAGCTCAGGAACATTTTCTCAGCAATTTGCTGTGCTGAAAGTCCCATTACAATATATTTCAAAACCTCGAGTTCGCGATCGGTTAATCGTTCGTTGAGTTGTTCGAGAACACCCGAGCCGGATACATGAACAGATGATGAAGAAAGATCGGCTACCATTTCGCGCGAAAAAAATGCCTGTCCGCGGGAAACCTGTTTTACAGCCTGTTCGAGTTCGTCGCGGGTTATACTTTTTTGCAGAAAACCAACGGCACCGGCATCAGCCATTAGGTCGAGGTATTTTTGCTCGCCGAACATGGTAAGAGCTATAACCTTCAGATCAGGGTACATCTGAAGAGCCTGTTTTGTTGCTTCAATTCCATTTATTTCAGGCATTTTAATATCCATCAGCACAACATCAGGTTTTCGAACGGCAATCTTTTCCAGAAATTCCCTTCCATTGCTTGCTTCACCTATCACTTTGAAGTCACTGATCTCATTGAGCATGAGGGCAAGTCCTTTAAGGAAAATGGGGTGATCGTCAACTAGAAAAACCTTGTAAATTCTCATATTTGACCTTAATAAGTTATCAATTATCATTTGTTGAATGTGGTTGCGCTTTAGTTGGATCCAGGTCAACTGAAAATGCAGCTTCAAAAAACCGACCTGGTTCCGAATGGAAGTTATAGGTTCCGTTAACTGATTTTGTACGGCTTATAATGTTCGACAATCCAAGACCTTTATGCCTGGTGTTAAGCGTGTTCATAACATCGAACCCTGTTCCGTTGTCGTGGTAATAAACCTGAAGTTGATCAGGTCCGGAGATAATTCTGATATGAACATGGGTTGCCGAAGCATGTTTAAGTGTATTGCTTATAAGTTCGCAGAGTATACGGTAAAAGGCAGCTTCCACGTGCGGCTTTGGGCGGTGTACCTGTTTGTCAACAAAGAGGTCGATATGAACGGCATCCGTTTTATTAATTTTTTCGACATAAACCATGAGAGCATCCACCAACCCGAAATCGTTAAGCAGGTTAGGTGTAAGGTTATTTGCAATTTCGCGGGTACTTCTTATAGATTCGTCGAGAAGTTCGTTGGTCATGCCGATGAATTTTTGCTGTTCGGCAGGATTTCCGATACGCGCGTTGATAAGTTCGAGATGGATTTTTACTGCGGACAGCAAGGGGCCTAATCCATCGTGCAGGTCTTCGGAGAAACGCGTCCGCTCTCGTTCTTCTGTTTCAATAGTGTTACGCAATATCCGTTGCTCAATCAGTATGCGGTCAGTAATATCCCGCACAACGGTAATCAAGCCACGGGCATTGTTTTCGGGTGCAAGAACAACAGCTATTTTCATTTCACCGGGGAAAACACTTCCATCCTTTCGCTGGAATAGGAACTGTGAATCGGTTTCACCTGAACCATTAAAAACTTCGCTGATGCATTTCCGGATCTTTCCCGATTCGGTTTTAATCACCCATTCCTGAAGGTTTGTACCTTTCATTTCTTCGTTTTCGGCTAAATGAAAAAGGGTATTGCTTTGGGCACTTGCAAAAGTTATGGTTCCGTTTACATCAGTTTGTATTACCGGGTCGGGAAGCGCGGTAATAAGTTTGCGATATAGCTCCTCACTTTCGCGAAGGGCTGTTTCGGCCAGTTTGCGGTCGGTAATATCCTGAATGGTGCCTTGTAAAAACTCGGGCTCTGCATATTCGTTCAGCCTTATTTCGCCATGAAGTGTGAGATATTTCAGTTGGTTCTCGGGTGAAAACAGGCGAAAATCGAAAATGAGTTCGTGATTAGCTGCAAATTTTTTCCTGAGTGCCCTTATAAAAAAATGTCGGTCGTGTGGATACACCAACGTAAGCAGTTGTTTTATTGTAAGTTTACTACCTGTCGGAATACAAAGAATCTTATCCAATTCATCGGACCAATCAAAACGGCTGTTCAGGATATCCCATTCCCAACTTCCTGATTTACCGATGCGCTGGGCTTCTTTTAGCTTCAGCTGATTTTTAAGTAAGTCGGAAGTTCGCTCCTGAACTTTTGCTTCAAGCTCGATGTTTAGCCGGCGTTTTACACGGTAGCGGTTCGAAAGCACTATTACCGCGATAAGGATTAGTATGGAGGTGAAAATGAACGAATTCCGGAGATCCTTCTCCTTGGCAATTTCAAGTTTCTGAATTGCATTTTCCTTTTCTTTTTGTTCGGTTTCGTACTTTACCTGCATTTCGGCAATTGAACGCGTATTCTGAGTTGTAAATATGCTATCCTTGATGTTATCGTATTTCCTGAAATAATTATTGAATTGATTATTGTTGCCAATAGCGCTGTAATAAAATGCCAGCGAACGGTAGCTGAACATCATCATATCCAGTGTTCCGATTTTTTCGGCATAGGAAAGGCCTTGTTTAAAAAAGTATATTGCCTGGTCGTAGTTTTTTTGAAGGAGATATATTTCACCGATAGTATTGGAGATGTATGCGATTTCCCAGAAATTATTTAGTTTCGAACTGATGTTTAAAGCTTTAAGATTGTATTCGAGGGCTTTACCATAGTTCCTGTTCGATTTGTAGGCAAGCCCTAAGTTGTTAAGCGCCGAACTCAGTGCAATGGAATCTTTTAATTGCTCCAGAATTTTGATGGAGCGTTTAAGAGCTTCGAACGATTTCTCATTTTGACCCCTGGCATTAAAAAGGCTTCCCATGTTAATAAGTGTAGTGGCAACCATTTTCTGATTTCCTGACCTCTCCATGATGGCAAGCGATTTTGAATAAAATTCCAATGCTTTACCCGTGTTGTTAAGAGCAAAAAATACATTGCCGATGCTGTTGTATAAACTGCCGGTTTTATTTTTGTCTCCCAGCCGCTGCGATATTTCCAGCGCTTTGTAAAGATAATCGAGCGACGATTCAAATGAATTATCGTAAAAGTACGCTACGCCAATATTTCCTAGTATTTCAGCCTTTATTGAATCATTGTTTATTTGTTCCTGCATGAGCAAGGCCTGTCGCCCATAGCTCAGGCTGCTGTCGGGCTGAATTTTCCAGTACGCTTTTATCAGGGAATTTAAAAGGTCGATGCGTTGTTTTATATCCTGATTTTCCTGGCTCAGCCGGGAAGTAAGACTATCTATCTGGGTTGTTTTATATCCATTTCCCAATACCGATAGCTGCAATAACAGCATCGCGAACAGCACTATATGACTGGTTTTACACTTCATTATTGGTTTGCCGGAGGGGTTGTTACAGGAAAAATGTGCGTTCAATGTTACAGAAACATTTCCGATTTACTGCAACAGGTAAGTGTATTTTACATTTTGACTGCCCAAAGATATCTATAATATTACTGCAACATAACTATACTGTTTACCTGCTCCCGATTTCATTTTAAGTACGATTGCATAATGGTATGATGCAATATTATTTTTATAAAGTATTTTTTTGAAATAAAAGTATAAGGGAAAAATACAAATTAATTTCCCACTTCTAAAAAATCAGAAAATTCTTATAACATTTAAACTGATGACCATCGTTGATTGTGCGCATAGAGTTTAAGTAGTGCCTGATCCTCTCGGATAGTCCGTAGGACTTTAATATAAATAAAAGAAAATCAGGAAGAAAAAGATTGCCCGTAGGGCATTAACTGGGAAAAATGTAAAAAATGATGCTCAGCCCATGTTTCTGTTTTATGGAAGTTATTTCGGAAGTTTCACTAATTTAAAATAAAGAAATACCGGGACAATCTTTTTAATTATCCCGGAATTCGCAATTGCTTTTTCGAAATTCATTAAAATTTTGGAAGCAGTTTTGGTTTCATCCTACTCTTACATTTCATCCAACTGGTACTTAGGAAAGACTTTAACTACTGAACCTACACGACTTTTACTCCAAAAACTGCCACTTGTGCCTGTAAATTATAATCATCGGTAACCGACACAAATCTGCCTCCATTAAAAATGTAGTACCTGTATGTAGGAATGGTTGGTTCAATTTTTCCGTTAACAGGATCATAGTGCAGGCAGTTACTGCAATAGCGGTACAAACGATCGCCATCGCGCGAAGCTAGGAATTCCATAAATGCCCATCCGGTAGTCTCTCCGTCTTTATTCATTACCGGTAAATACTCAAAGAATCTTCCTTTATCGGCATATGCCGTTATATTGTTAGTCGGAAATTTAAAAAACAATTTCCCATCCACATATGCCCTAGTAAAAGAAGTGCCTACCTGAACCTTGTCGCAATAGTAGGTTCTATCGCCTATGATTACAAAATTATCTGATGGCTTAACGGCTGCGAGCAGGCCGGAGGCAAATAGAACCAACAGGAAAAGAATGACTGAATTTTTCATGGCTTTTGGTTTTTATACGTAATTATAATTCCCCGAATTGTAGCATAAAGGTATGCATCGTATTGACCATGAAGCAAATGCAATCGATAAGTATGATATAAAAAACGGTGTAGCGTTAACAGGCCGATACAGTGGTTTCAGCGAAAACAAGAAGCAATTCAGCGATTAAACCCCAATTACGCCATTGCGTAATTTGGGTTTAAAGTTTCGGAGTGGATGCTACCGGTATCCAGGGGGTGATTATTGTTTGACATTAAATTCCATGACCAACTGACCGCTCCCAAATCCAGTGGCAGGCAAAAGCTAAAGAATAGTTCAAAAACGGAAGGCTATAAAAACTCTGAATCTGTCTTCCAGGCTTTTGGAATTTGGGCTTTGGAATTTGGGATTTGGGATTTGGAACTTGGAACTTGGGATTTGGGATTTGGAATTTGGAATTTGTGCTTTGCCACACTTTTACCTGTTTTCCTCTGTTCCATCCACATATTTAGCAAAGCGGCCCTGAGCCCGCGGGTGCACATGATCGTTCCGCAACCAGGGCCAACCTCCAAATTCAGTCTGGCGGAAATCGTTAATAGCTTGTTGTATTTCGTCCTGAGTGTTCATAACAAATGGTCCGTATTGTGCTACAGGTTCGTTAATGGGTTTTCCCTGTAGCATCAGGATAAAGCTTTCAGCGTTGCCATTTACAATTGTTATTTCCGCATTGGCATTTACCTCTATTGCTTTGTAGGACTTTACTTCGTTGTCTGCAATGGTAAAGTTGTTTCCTTTATAAAAATAGAAACTGCGGTACACCTTACCAACTGCTGCCGGAACAATCCATTTTGCACCTGCTTCCATCTTAACAGTCCAGAAAGCAACTTCATTTTCAGGATCTGCAGCCCACGAATCAGGAGCTGGAAGGGGAGGCGATATGTTTTCAATTTTACCTGCAATTACATGTATTTCAACTGATTTGTTGTTCTCATCAGTAATTTTATGAACCGGAATATCTTCATTCCATAACATTTTAAAATGAGGTTGTGCAAACTTTTTAGCTTTTGGCAGGTTGAGCCACACCTGGAATAATTCGGCAGGATTTTCGCTTTCGCGGTTCAGCAGCGGGAACATTTCGCAGTGTTGCAAGCCTGCGCCGGCAGTCATCCACTGTACATCGCCATTGCCATAACGGCCGGACTGTCCCCACGAATCGGAATGATCTACAAGTCCTTGCATAACAATAGTTACCGTTTCGAAACCCCGGTGCGGATGTGCAGGAAATCCCGGAACGGTTTCGCCGTGATACATGCGCCAGCCATCTTTGATTGAAAAATCCTGACCCAGGTTACGGCCTGCCAGTGAGGCTGCCGGCCCCATTTCTTCGTTGCCTGCAGGAAATTGATCGAGGTGGTGCGCACAAAACAGAAAAGGATCTTTTACCGGCCACATAAAGCCGAGTGGTTGTATGTTGATGATGTTGTTATTCATTTTTATGCGTTTTGGTAATTTTTAGTTCATTTTTAATTGATATGATAGTCGGAGTTTTAAAATCAATTACTTATTGATATGGGGTTAGAAAAGGAATGGACTGGCTATACACTTTATAATCTCCTGATCATTTTACGACTGAAAAAGTATAAGCTGATAACATTGGATCGGGTGTTAGTATATGCATGGATACAGATCTTGTCCGGATTTATTTGTTTTCAGTATTTATTAAACCGGGTTTTAGCAAGCTTACAATTTTTGCATGTATATCTTCGGGAATAAACGGTTTCGAAACATAGCCGTTCATACCTGCTTCCATGCATTTTTCAATAACACCTTTCACTACGTTGGCAGTAAGAGCGAGAATAGGGATATCGAGTTTAAGCTCTTGTCTGATTATGCCTGCAGCTGTAATACCATCCATAACCGGCATTTGCAGATCCATAAGTATGATGTCGAAAGTGGAGGTTTGCAGTATATCAATAGCTTTCTGGCCATTATCGGCGATTTTAACAGTAGTTTCCCATTTTTCGAGTAGCGACTGAGCAATAATCTGATTGAATTTATTATCCTCGACCAATAAAATAGTAACTCCTTTTAAATTCATGAAAGCGGTTTTTTTAGGTTCTTTGTTTACATCGGAAGCTTCTTTTTTTACTTCAGGCAAATTTAGAGTAAAGAAAAATTTGCTTCCTGTGTCTTTTATACTTTCTACTTCAATGGCTCCACCCATAAGTTCGATAAGCTGTTTGCTGATAGCCAGTCCCAGGCCTGTGCCACCATAAGTCCTGGTTATACTTTCGTCCTCCTGCTGGAAACTCTGGAATATTTTCGAAAGGCTATCACTACTTATCCCGATGCCGGTATCTTCGACACAAAACATAATGCTGTTCGTTGTATTTGATTTTGATTGCAGCTCGCAACTCAACGTAACAGTACCTTCGGGTGTAAATTTTATGGCATTGTTTACCAGGTTAACCAATACCTGCTGCAGTCGAACCGGATCTCCGATCAAAAAGGGTGATATACTTGGATCGATGGAGTATTTCAGCTTGATATTTTTTTCTTCAGCTTTATATTCCTGTGAGCCATAAACCCGGCGGATAATCTCATTAATACTGAAGTCGGTTTTTTCGAGAGTAAATTGTCCCGATTCTATTTTCGAGAAATCCAGAATATCGTTGATTATGGTAAACAAATTGTCGGATGAAATATACAGGTTACGCAGCAGTTTTTTTTGCGGAACATTAAGTTGTGTGTCGTCAAGCATGTTTATCATTCCTATTATAGCATTGAGCGGCGTTCGGATTTCGTGGCTCATATTAGCCAGGAACCTTGATTTTGCGTTATTAGCTGACTCCGCAGCTTCGGTGGCCATAATAAGTTCCTTGTCGGCTTTTTTCCGTTTAGTGATGTCGCGTGCTATTCCGGTTGTGCCGAGTAGTATTCCGTTTTGATCGAGAATAGGTGCCCTGAAAATTTCGAACCACCGTTTCGCATTATTCTGAAGTATAATTTCCTCAACTGTTTTTTGCTTCAGGGTCAACATAACTTCTTTATCCTGATCGTCGAAATGCTTTGCCTGATTTTCCGGCCATATATTATACACAGTTTTACCAATCACTTCATCTTCTTCTTTAATACTAAAAGCGCTGGCGAAAGGCTGATTGATAGCCAGAAATTTCCCCTGTGTATCTTTAAGCCACATCTGGTATGGCACATTGTTAAAAATCGCTTTCAGGTATGCTTCGCGGTTACGCAGAGCCTCTTCTTTACGTTTTCGATCGGTAACATTGCATAGCAAATCGGCAAGCACATGCAGGAAAGTCATTTCGTCAGTAGTCCACTCCCTTATATTTTGAACCGAGTCGAAACCAACAAATCCCAGGCATTCCCCACTAAGGATCATTGGAATTGTTATCAGGGTTTTGATTGACTGAGGTTCAAGTATCTGCCGCAGCGGGCTTTGCACAGGTAACGCGCTCACATCAGGAATAGCCACAACTTCGCCTTTCAAATGGGTTGCAACCCACTCTGGAACATGTTTATTAGGAACGTCCTGAAGGTTTTCTATTTCCTTTGTTATACCTTGACTACACCATTCAAACGTGTTCGACATGGTGTCGGCTTCAAAGTTATAGGAGAAAATATAAACCCTGTCCACTTCAAGCTTTTCACCTATCAGTGTAAGTAACCTGTTTATGGCGTTGTCGCTGTTTTCGAGCGGGATATTAATAAATTCTGTAGCCAGGTGGCTTAGCAGGGTTTGGAGGCTAACTATTTTATTAAGTTTTTCTTCCGAAAGCTTTCGCTTCGAAATATCGGTAAATGTGCCTAATACGCGGAATGAATCATTCTCGGTAGATTGACTGATCACTTTTCCCCTGCTCAGGACCCATTTATATTTGCCATTTTTACAAAGCACACGATGTTCGTTAATAAATACCGGGCTTTTACTGTTGAAATGGCTGTGCAGGTCAAGAACAACCTTTTTCTTATCATCGGGGTGAATGCGGTTTTCCCATTCTTCAATATTATTTTTAATTTCATGTTCCTGGTAGCCAAGCATTTCCTTCCAGTGTTTCGAATAGAAAACCTCCTGCGAAAGTACATCCCAGTCCCATACTCCATCGCCCGATCCTTCAAGGGCGAATTGCCAGCGCTCTTCGTTATCCCTGATGGCTTTTTCTACCTGTTTGCGTTCGGAAATGTCCCTGATAGTTCCTTCAATAAAAAGTGTTTCTCCATCTTCTCCTTTAATCAGATGACTTGTAATAGAAACTGGAACTAAAGTTCCGTTTTTGTGACGTAAAACGTTTTCGAAATCATTTACTCTGCCATTCTGAAGCAGTAACCGAATCATTTTATTCCGGCTTTCGACATCGGAATAAACCATTTCAACGCTTTTTCCAATCAGATCTTCGGGCTTATAACCTGAGAGTTTGTAAACAGAAGGTGATAGATCAAGAATGTTTCCTCTTACATCGGAGCGGTAGTACAGATCGAGGAATGAATTAAATATTGATTCGTATTTCACTGCTGTTTCGCGAAGGGCTTCTTCTGCTATTTTTCTTTTTGTAATATCATGGCTTATACCAACAATTCCTGTTACATTTCCTTCCGCATCCAGTTGAGGGATTTTGTTGCCTATCAGCCATTTTTTTTCGCCGGAGGGAGTAACAAGGCATGCTTCACGGTTAAGTATTGATTTTTTTGTGGTTATTACCTCATTATCTTCTGCTGATGTATTGATATATTCATCGGACGAATAAAATTCAGCATCAGTTTTTCCTATAACCATTTCAATGTTATCAGCTCCAAGCAGGTGAGCTTCTGCATGATTTAGCATGGTTTTGCGCCCAAGCAGATCTTTGAAATAAATTGGGTCGGGAATATTATTTACAATAGTTCGCAGTAGAGTTTGTTCGCTGATCAGTTTTTTTTCGGCTTCAATTCGTTTCATTACTTCCAGTGAGGCGATGCACGATTTGGCGAATAATTCGATAACAGGAATCAGCTCTTTCAGGTGTTGGTTTTCGAATGGGATAGCCCGGCCAATGATCAGCAACCCGAAACCCCTTAGGCGAATACCATAAAAATATGTGCCGTTTGCAATCGAAATATAGGTTTCAGTTTCGGGTGTATCGGCAAGATATTGTGTAAATTCGTCGATAAGCTTTAAATGAGCTGGCTCTTTGCGAACATAATATGGCAGCGTAATTATTGTAGATGAGCCGGAACTATTGTTTTGCGAAACGCTCACAATGGTACATCCCAGTTTTTTTAAAAATGCCGAGGCTGCTTTTTTTATTGTTGTTTCAAGATCGAGCTCGCCACCAATTGAAAGTGATAGCTCCAGCAATACCTGGTTCCAAATTTGATTTTCCATACTTATTCCTCCAATATAGCAATTACTGATGTTTTATTGTAAAACTCAAGGTAATCGCGGCCCGAATTAGCAATTTCACCTAACGAAAGTGCGCCGATAAGTTCATTTCCTCCTGAAGCAATTTCGAGTTCCTTTTTAAAATGATTTCCCAGAAATTGCATGCGTGTAATACAGTCAATAAAAAAAGTAAGGGATTTACTTTCTCTCGATTTATCAAACCGCGAATAATATATCATTTCAGCAATATCTCTTGATTTTTTAGCCCCTGCCAGCAGTGAGGAGGTATCCCCTTTCAATACATAAACAAATGAGTTTTGTGGTAATTCGCCAAGGCAGGTCATTACGTTATCATTGCAGCTAACAGGGTCGCGTACCAGCAGTTCGTCAGCAATCTTAACTATTCCCAGCGGATAGCTTTTTGCGAAGGCTTCGAAAGTAATTTCGTGACTATTTCTATTCGATACATTTGCAATTATTTCCCTGTATACTTCAAATGCCGGTTTCCAGTTAAGCGAAACTACCGAGTTGTGTTTCGAAGAGGTAATTTTCAAAGGTTCCGAAACCGGATGCCATCCATGCGCTACTCCAACACCGCTGCCCATTTCGGCAAAAGCAAAAATAGCGGCATCCTGTAACAGGCCTTTTCCGGTAATAACACAAGGCATCGGCTCAAAAGAGAGCGAACCGGCACCTCCTCCAATATAGTTCGAAATTAATCCGAGGTGATTAAAAGTGCTGTCGAGCAAGCCCGCAATTGTGCGGCTCATTCCATCAACAAACAGAAAAATGGTATTGCCGGCAGCAGGCATATTTATGCTTATTTCTTCCAGCAAATTGTCGAGGTTTATATCAGCATGGCTGATATTTTCTAATATACGGGGATTGATCTTATGTGTAAATCCGGCAACAAT
>CAZBZA010000050.1:0-3645 GCA_964495865.1 uncultured Lentimicrobiaceae bacterium | reverse complement strand
TCTGATTATTATTATTTGGTGAATCTATACATTTTAAGGATAGGTTTGATTACGAAAGGATGAAAAAGTGAATGGATACTTGAAATGTTTTAAAGCAAATTATCCATCTGGCTTTCAATCACTTTTAATAAATTTTCCTGTAATAATACAGTTCTCTGACCTTAGCGAATAAATATAAATGCCCGCAGGCAGGTTTGAAACATTAATGGTAGCGGTTTGTATTTCGCCCGGTATTGAATGCTGTTTGCTTTTAATTAAAAGTGTGCCGTTAAGGGAGTAGATTCCTGTAAATATGTACACTGGTTTTTCAACACTGTAATTTATGTTGAGCCAGGTTGTAACAGGATTTGGAAAAAGAACAGGTTTACTGATTAATTGTAAGGATGTTCCTGCAACTGAAGGGTCGTACTCCACTGCACCAATATCCGCTGTGGCCCCATAAGGCCTTGCGGTATGGAAATAATCGAAATTTATATTCATGTTCTCAGTCCAGGCCGAATTTATTAATGGTGAACCTTGCAGCAAACTAAATCCATCTGCAGCAAATTTCGCACTGTCGCTGTTTCGAGCCAGGTAATTGCTTTTTAGCCTCACATCCGAACTTGGGTCAGGGAGCATAATATAGGAGTCTTTACCTGTAAAGCTGGTATTTCCGTTTTCGTAATAATCATAAGATCCGGGATTTATGATTGCGTTGGAAGCAATAAGGTTATTTTTGGTAACCGTACTCACAAAGCGGATACCATCAGTTTTTGGATTTAAAATGGTATTGAAAACTATAGTAAAGGCGGAGTCTGCTTGCGCAGAAATGTCAGTAACAAAAATCCCATACACTCTCCTTGTGGTATCTATTGGGTAGAAATTTCTACCCGCATCAATAATAATATTATTAAATATCTTTTCGCCTGCAAGACCAAAAACCTGGATACCTTGTCCCTTTCCCTGGCTGATAAAATTATTGTTACAGTCGCATTTGGAGCCACCCCCGATGATAATGCCCGACATTTGACCATAATATTCACTCTGGCTGTCGAATAACACAATGTTGTCTGAAATATGGCAATCCGTTGAAGCGGAACTTACTTGTATGCCATCCCAACCCGAATATTCAATAATATTCTTATATACTTTCACTCCTTCAAGCAAGGATGGCATAAGAAGAGTATCAACCCCGTTACATTTTACAGTTTGTCCGAAATATTGTGTGCTCCCAATATATAAGCCTTCAGTACCAACGTGTCCGATATAATTGTCGTGGATTAGAGTATTATACTGGGTAAAATTTCCACGTGTTGACGTAAAACTGCAATCAGGATCGGTTTTAGCGTAAATGCCTGCTGACTTGCAGTTTTCAATACTTACATGATCAATTTCATAATCGGAACTCATACCGCCAATGCCAATTCCGGCACCATTAGTAACCTTACTGATGCGGATACCATAAAAATTATTTTCGTCGCCCGTCCCGGTAAGTCTGAAAAAGCGGCAGTTAACAATCGAAATTCCATAATAGTGGTCAGTGTGAATGTTAACCTGTCCGTTGTCGTTCATAAAAATGACCGGATTATCTGTATTTCCGGTAAAATTTTTTATTCGGATAAAGCTGCGCTTACCGGCTTTAAATAATATAGTATCGCCCGGCTGCACCATATTGTATGGCGACACAGTGGCATCAACAATTGATACTGCAGTATCCACAATAAAAACATGCTGCTGGCCCCATGCCCGATTGCTCATGGAGTAAGTAAATGTCAGCACAAAAAATACTGTGAATAATTGCATCATAATTATTGAATCAACAGGTTTTATTTACCTCGTTTTGCTCTTTCCCAGTTTACAGATTGTGAGCCTTTTAAATATCTTTTTAATCCCAGGAAAACGGATAAGTTCATGATAAAGAAATAATAAGGAACGAACAACAGTTTTATACGGATTGATCGGTTTTCGAGGTACCATCCCAGCAGGGCTGAAAGATAGAATAGTACTTGCAGCCAAAACAGTACACTGTACAAACCGAATCCAACAATTCCTTCATCCAGAGCCAGAAAGAGGCCGATTATTATAAGGAATAACAGAGCCAAAGGAGCCAGAGTCCAGCGTAAAACCCGGTGTGAAATGTATTGAAACGACAATGTTCCGTATTTGAACACATTTAGCAGCGACCGCAATCTTACAACGGATTGGATTCCACCTGCCGATATCCTGATTTTCCGTTTCAGTTCCTCTTTTACATTTGCCGAAGCTGTTTCGATGGCATATGCTTCGGGATCATACTGAATGGTGTATCCTTCCTGGGCCACGCGCAGCGAGATAATAAAATCGTCGAGGATGGTATCGCGTTCCACTTCACGATATAGATCGGTGCGAATGGCAAAAAGTTCGCCGGCAGCGCCTACAACGGAGTAAAGTTCGGCATCCCATTTTTTAAGCGTCGATTCGTATTTCCAGTACAAGCCTTCGCCGGCGCCGGCAGCAGCATCTTTTTCCTTGCTGAAAATTCGTTTTTCGCCCGATACGCAACCTACTTTCGGGTTACTGAAAAGGGTTACAATCCGTCGGATGGATTCGCGGCCTAGCATGGTATTGGCATCGCAGAAAACTACAACAGGTGTTGTAACAAACTTCATTCCGCGGTTCATAGCACCAATTTTACCGTTACGTTGTGGCAGATGATGCACAGTAACTCCGGCATAATTCTCAAGTTCATCAGGAGTGCCGTCATCGGAACCATCGGTAACCCATACCATATGAAGCTTTTCGTATGGATAGTCCAGTTCGCGGGAGTTTTTAATTTTTTCGGCAACAAACGCTTTTTCATTGTAAGCGGCTATAAACAAGGTTACGTCAGGTTCGTAATCCGGATTGTGCGAAACAGGATGTGAAATGCCCGAAATGCGTTTGATTTTGATTAGTATAAACAGTAGAATTCCATACCCGACATAGGCATAAAACACTATAAAAAGCAGAAACCAGAAAATGACTATTAATGCTAACATATTCTAGCTTATTAGGTTAAATTGTTAATTTTACGGGCATACATATTGAATTCATCAACAATCCCGAATTCGAATTTTGCTATTCCGGAAAGCACAGAACGAATAGAATCCTGTCCGGATATTTTGTCTTCAACAATAAAGGTGATATTGGGATATTGCCTGATAAAATCTGCTGATCCCTGAATAGCTTCAGCTTCCATTCCTTCCACATCAAGTTTAAAGAGAATGTTTTCTTCTTTGCCTATTTTTAGTTTTTCGAGCATTGAATCGAATGTGCGCAATTCGCCTGAATAGCTGTCAGTATTTCCATTTCTGTCGATATGCGATGCACCTGTATTTACAGGATTAAAATGAAAACGCACCCTTTTGTTTTCTTTACCCAGGCCGGTATAAAATGCTTTTACCTTGCATACCAAATTGTTGAGCTGGAGGTTTTTTATCATTGCAGCATAGTTTTCTGCTATGGGCTCAAAAGCAATGCAGCGCATATTACGTTTTGCCAGCAATATGCTGTAATCACCGATGCAGGCACCTCCATCAATAAAAACGGTAAAATCTTTAGTGCGATCGAGAATAAACTTTTTAACACCCCATTCGTAATGGTAGTTGGCAAACTGAAAATCATTTGTGTTTTTACGGCAATAAAAAG
>CAZBZA010000049.1:0-14840 GCA_964495865.1 uncultured Lentimicrobiaceae bacterium | reverse complement strand
ACCGTCCGGAAACATTCGAAATTGCTGCTAAACTTATAAAAACCGGCATTGATGTTGAGCGTATTCACAGGATGGTTTATGATACCTATTCCGAAAGCAGAATGCGTTTGTTAGGACAATGCCTGGGAAGCAATATGAAAGTACTTCCTGAATTTGCAACAGCTTATATCTGGCTATCAAAAGAAGATCTGGAACAATATAATTACCAGCAAGGCGATACCGAAGGTGTTGTAAATTATGCACTTAGTATTCAAAATGTTGCCGTAGCAGCTTTATTTACCGAACGCGACGACCGTGTGCGGGTTTCGTTGCGCAGCAAAGGAGAATTTTCGGTAAATGAGTTTGCAAGAGCTCACTTCAACGGTGGCGGACATCGCAATGCTGCAGGAGGCGACATTTTTAAAACAATGACTGAAACGCTGGCCTGGTTCGAAACACTTCTTCCTGCATACAGCGATAAGATAATCAAATCTCTCGAAAACTACAAATAATTGTTAGGCAAACAGGCTGTTATGAGATTGAATCTGATCATTTATTTTTTAACGGGATTTGCATTACTTTCGTGCCGCGATAATAAGGAAGCAGGCTCAAAAACAATTTTAACACAGGATCAGGTTACCGAAAAGTTACTCGAAGGAAATAAAGCAGCTATAGAATTTGAAAATGAGCAGATTAACAAATTTGTTCTTCGCAATGGCTGGAATATGGTTGAAACCGGAACCGGGCTAAGATACCAGATTATTGAAAAGGGAAAAGGGATAAAAACGTCGGTTGGAAAAAGAGTTAAATTCGAATATGAAGTAAAGCTTCTGAACGGTGACGTAATATATAGTTCGGATAAAACAGGAATGAAGGAATTTATGACAGGAAGCGGTGGAGTTGAAAGCGGACTCGAAGAAGGAATGCTTTTATTGAACGTTGGCGATAAAGCCAGGTTTATAATTCCTTCCTATCTTGCACATGGTTTATCAGGAGATCAGGATCAGGTTCCTGCCAAATCGACTTTGATTTATACCGTAAAACTCATTGATTTAAAATAATTAAGCAACAATTAAAATTAACAGAAACCTAAAAAGAAAATGAAAATCAGAACACTTATTACCCTGGGAGCAGTAATTATTACAATGATGGCTGCATCATGCTCTAAATACTCTGGATTTAAAAAATCGGATAGTGGTATTTATTACAAATTTTATGTAGAAAACAAAGACTCCCTCAAGCCCGCCGAAGGTAGTATTCTGACCATGAATATCATCTACCGTATGGAAATTGACGGAAAAGATTCAATCTTTTTCAATTCGGCTGATATGCCACGCGCATTCGAAATCAACCTTGCCAAATCAGAATTTAAAGGCGATATTTATGACGCTTTCAGTATGTTACATCAAGGTGATAGCGCAACATTCATCATAAATGCCAACGATTTCTTCACTAAAACAGCCAAGTATCCTACACTTCCTGAAGGTGTTGATTCAACTTCGATGATTTATTTTGATGTTAAGCTTTTACATGCTGAAACTTTGGAACAACGCCAAAAAGCTGAAACCGAAAAAGCAGAGAAACTAAAAAATGAAGAAGCCGGCAAAATTCAGTCGTACCTTACCGCAAACAAAGTCACAACAGCTCCTACCGAATCAGGTATTTATATTATTACTCAAAATCCAGGTTCAGGACGTGGCATTCAAAAAGCTGATTTTGTTAAGATTAACCTCACCGTTTCTTCCATTACGGGTGAAAAAATATTTTCAACTTTAGATAACGATCGTCCTATAACATTTGAATTCGGACAACCATTCGATACAAAAGGTTTTGATGAGGCAATCGCGACAATGAAAAAAGGTACAAAAGCTACAGTAGTTGTTCCTTCAGTAATGGGTTTTGGCGAAAAAGGTAAAAAAGACATGAGCGGTAAGGATATTGTTGCTCCTTTCTCTCCTATAGTTTATGATATAGAAGTAGTCGATTTGAAAACCAAAGCTGAGAATGAAAAGGCTATGAAAGAAGAAGAAGAAAATGCTAAAAAAGCAGCCACCGAAGCCATGGCAAAAGAACCTGCTTTGATTTTAAAATATGTAAATGACAACAAAATTACTGCTAAACCGAGCGCTACAGGCTTATACTACATCGAGAAAGTTAAAGGAAAAGGCGCAGTGGCTTCAACAGGGAAAAAAGTTAAAGTTCACTATACTGGTAAATTATTGAATGGTAAGGTTTTCGATTCATCACTTGATAGAAAACCATCGACTCCATTCGAATTTACAATAGGAAAAGGCGAAGTTATTCCAGGTTGGGACGAAGGAGTTGCAAAAATGAGTGCCGGTGGAAAAGCCACACTTATAATTCCTTCGAAACTGGGTTATGGCGAGCGTGGTGCCGGAGCTGATATTCCTGCATATGCTCCTTTGGTTTTTGATGTTGAACTAATAAGCATCAGCGATAAATAGATAGAAAGAGAATAGCAAAATTGAAAAAAAATGAGGCAGCTATAAAGTTGCCTCATTTTTTTTGTAAGCTATAAAAAATGGATTTAGTAACGAAAACTTGTTGTACATGAGAGGTAAATGGTTTTCGGCCTGTAAAACAGTGCATCCTGCAAAAAATGCAACAGCATGACCGGCAGCTGTATCCCATTCCATAGTTGGGCCAAAGCGGGGATAAACATCAGCTCCGCCTTCGGCCAACGTGCAGAATTTCAGCGAGCTGCCGCGTGATATAAATGATAGTCCTTCATGCTTATTTTTTAATCCTTCTATAAATGTCTCTGTTTCAGTGTTCATATGAGAGCGGCTTCCTAAAACAAGAAAACCTTCATGACGCGTCAAACAGGGAAGCTGTTCAGCGGATTTCATGATGTAATCATAATTCTCAAAATCAGATTCTTTCATATTACTTACATTCAGCCTGAACGCCCCAAGCTTACTTCCCCAATACAGAAAACCTTGAACTGGAGCATATACAACTCCGAAAACAGGTTGTTCCTGACTGATCAGTGCGATATTAACCGTGAAATCGCCATTTTTTTTAATAAATTCTTTTGTCCCGTCGAGAGGATCAATTAGCCAGAAATCGGTCCAGCTTTTTCGCGTTTCGTAATGTATATCAGCACCTTCTTCGCTTAGTAATGGGATGCCTGTATCTGAAAGTCCATCGGCAATTATCAAATGAGCTTTTTTATCGGCTATTGTAAGCGGACTGTTATCTTCTTTATACTCGACTCCAAAAGGTTTACGGTAAACCTCCATAATTGCTTTGCCTGCAAGTAACGCTGTTAGTAACGATTTGATAATCAGTCGTTCATTAACTTCCATTTTATTTGTGCTTTTTTCTTTTGTCAATTAATTCCTTGTATGCAAGCATTTCGTCGCGCAGGCGTGCTGCTTCTATAAAATCAAGTTCTTTTGCCGCTTTTTCCATGGATTTCCGCGACTGATCGTAGAACTTTTTAAGTTGATCATCATTCAGATAGCTTACAACCGGATCAGCAGCCACATTAATGTTTTCCTTTTCTACATATGCTTTGGGCTCGGTTTTATACTCAATATTTCCCGCAAGACCTGAAGGATCAATAGATTTGATAATCTGAGTAGGAGTGATGTTGTGTTTCAGGTTATATGCTATCTGTATGGCTCGCTTGCGATTTGTTTCATTAATGGTTTGTTGCATGGATGCCGTCATTTTATCGGCATAAAAAATAACTTTACTGTTCAGGTTACGGGCAGCGCGGCCAGCTGTTTGTGTAAGCGATTTTTCCGAACGTAGAAATCCTTCTTTATCAGCATCGAGTATGGCAACCAGCGAAACTTCTGGTAAATCGAGGCCTTCGCGTAAAAGGTTGACACCAATAAGTACATCAATGGTGCCCATTCGTAATTCGCGCAGTATTTCAACCCGGTCGAGAGTATCCACTTCCGAATGAATATATTTACATCGGATGCCAAGCCTGAGCATATATTTCGAAAGCTCTTCAGCCATTCGTTTAGTAAGCGTGGTTACAAGGATTCGCTCATTTTTTACTGTCCGGAGTTCGATTTCATTTAACAAATCATCAATCTGATTCAAACTTGGTTTTACTTCAATCTGTGGATCGAGCAATCCGGTTGGACGTATAAGTTGCTCAACAACAACTCCCTGCGACTGGTTGAGCTCATAATCCGATGGTGTGGCACTCACAAATATTACCTGGCTTAACAAAGTTTCGAACTCTTCAAATTTCAATGGCCGGTTATCAAGTGCCGATGGCAGCCTGAATCCATATTCAACCAGGTTTTGCTTGCGCGAACGATCGCCTCCGTACATTGCCCTGATTTGAGGAACGGTTGCATGGCTTTCGTCAATTACCATCAGGAAATCGGAAGGAAAAAAATCAATCAGGCAGAAAGGTCTTGACCCGGATATGCGTCCGTCAAAATAACGGCTGTAATTCTCAATTCCCGAACAATATCCAAGTTCGCGCATCATTTCAATGTCGTAGGTAACTCTGTCCTCCAGTCGTTTAGCTTCGAGCGGACGGCCTATTTCCTTGAAATATTCAACCTGTTTCACCATATCGGCTTGAATTTCCCAAATGGCTTCTTTCATCTTTTCCTTGGAAGTGACAAAAATATTAGCAGGAAAAACTGTTATCTCGGTCAGTTTTTCAATGGTTAATCCGTTAAGTGGATCAAATGCAGCGAGGCTCTCAATTTCATCACCAAAAAAGATAATACGATATGCTATATCTGCAGAAGCAGGAAATACATCAACAGTATCACCTTTCACCCTGAATTTCCCCCGTGTAAGATCAAGTTCTGTGCGTGAATACAAGCTTTCTACAAGTGCATGTAGCAGCTTGTTACGGCTTAGTTTATCGCTGACAGTCAAATGGATAACTTTACTGTTAAAATCTTCAGGGTTTCCGATACCATAAATACATGAAACTGATGATACTACAATCACATCCCGCCTTCCTGAAAGCAATGCTGAAGTAGCACTTAACCTTAACTTTTCAATTTCCTCGTTGATGGAAAGATCTTTTTCAATGTAGGTATTTGTAACCGGTATAAATGCTTCAGGTTGATAGTAGTCGTAATATGAAATAAAAAACTCAACAGCGTTATCAGGGAAAAACTGTTTGAATTCGCTGTAAAGCTGAGCCGCAAGTGTTTTATTATGGCTTAAAACAAGCGTTGGGCGCTGAACTCCATGAATGAGGTTAGCAATCGAAAATGTTTTACCCGATCCTGTCACTCCCAGCAAAACCTGAGCATGGTCGCCTCTTTCGACACCTTCGGTTAGTTGCCTTATTGCTTCCGGCTGATCGCCGGTTGGGACATATTCGGATGTGAGTTTAAAATTCATAGGTGTACCTTTCCCGGATTGTAAAATTATTGATTTAGTATTGCTTTAGTTTAATCAGGGAGCTGAAAACGTGCAACAACAGGAAAATGGTCGGAATAGTCTTTATTTATCGTCCGATGTTCGAGTGCTTTATAATTTTCATCATGAAAAATATAGTCAATCCTGAGCATTGGTAACATTTGCGAATGGGTTTGTCCCAATCCTTTTCCTGCTTCAACAAATGAATCATTAAGGTTTGCAGCAATCTGCCTGTAACAATATGAAACAGGTGTATCATTAAAATCGCCGCTAAGGATTACCGGGTAAGGTGAATTGCTGATAAATCCGGTTATTGTTTCAACCTGTGCAGCTCTTTTTACAAAAGCGTAACGCATTTTGCCAATAATGGCAAGTGATTTATTTTTGAGGCTATCATTGGTAGTTGGTGTTGTAGTAATTTCGCTCACAAAATTATAATCTTCCTTCCCGAATTTCACCGATTCGAGGTGCAGGTTCATAACCCGTAATGTATCCTTCCCGATTTTCACATCGCAAACCTGGCAGAAATTAACTTTGCTGTTCGAAAATTCCAGTTTTTGAGTATTTACAATCGGATACTTGCTAAAAACAGCTAGTCCATAGGGCAACCCTTTATTTGCTTTATTTATCAGTTCAATATTCCGGTATTTGTAACCTGTTTTCTGACAAATAGTATCAGCAAAATCAGCATTTTTACCTGCACCGCTATAGTATTCCTGCAAACATAATATATCCGCCGATTCTGTATTTATCAGATCGAAAATAGCTGTCCGTGTAGCTTTGCCCGAAGGGTTTCGCCAGTTGTACAAATCGAACAGACGAACATTGTAGGACATCACTTTTATACTGTTTCCAAAATCGAGCTTACTTTCAGGACCGGAGAAGTTTATGAATGTTTTGATTTGATTGTATCCTAAAAGTATGGTAATGAGTGATAAAAGAAAATATTTTTTCAGAAAAACCAGCCAAAATAATACAAAAAACAAGTTCAGAACTAAAAAAACAGGGTAGGCAAGTCCCGCAAATGCCAAAGGCCAGAATTTTTCGGGCGAAACGTAAAGCGATAAATACGATAATAAAAGCAGTACGATAATGAAAAAGTTTACTACAACCATGATTTTGGTCAGTAGCGACATTTTCCCTTTCGGTTTAGATTTAGCTGTGCCTTTTCTCGTTTTAGCCACCTGATGGATGTTGAACTTTTTTATTATCTAAGGTAAGTTGGTTTTAGTTATTCTTGCTGCTGTTAAACAAAATATCTTTTTCTTCGGCAGAAAGACTTGTATATCCGCTTCGGGAAATTTTATCAAGAATAAGATCTATTTTTTGTTGCTTCAGTGCTTTTTGCCGGTTAAACTCTTCATCGCTGAGTGGTTTTGCCTTGCTGTGAACTGTTCGCAATGGTTTCTTCCTGAACGGATTAATATTCAACGATTTAATCTGCGAAAGCCCTAAAAGTTGCGCCACATTGTAACGGATAAAAAGTATAAACAATGCACCGGAAATTGCGCCACCAAGGTGCGCAAAATGTCCTCCTGCATTCCCCGACCGGATCATAAGCACATCAAGCACAACAGTAAAAATGGCAATGTATTTTATTTTAATCGGACCAATAAAAAGTAAGTTCACAGAGTAGGAGGGAACCAGCACTGCGGTTGCAACCGTAATAGCAAGCACAGAAGCTGAAGCACCAATAGTAATTGCATTTTGAATAGAATCCTGAAAAACAGGAAAAATATTGTATGCCCCCATAAAAGCTATGGCACCCGAAATACCGCCAATAAAATAAAGGGTGTAAATTCGGTGGCCCGGCATAAATTCCATAAATATTTTGCCAAACCAGAAAAGCCATATCATATTAAATAACAGATGCAGAAAACCTTCATGCACAAACATATAAGTTATGATTGTCCATGGTTTCAACATCAGGTTTTCAAAAGAAGCCGGGACACCTATCCAGTTAATCAAGTTATTTAGGAATATTTGGTCACCTGGAGTACCTGATGGATGAACCAGAAAGCCAGCCACCTGAACCAGGGCCAGAATAAACCAAACGGCCACATTCGCTGCAATAAGATAGGTGAGCTCCGGCCGTAGTTTTACCAGGCTTCTGAATCTATCGGCTGCAGATTGATTATAATTCATTGTTTATGTATGTTTAGCAAAGCTAAAAATAGTTTTGCTTAAAAAAGCTGGTTTATGATTTAAAACTATTGTTCCCAGTAATTATTGCGGTGTTTGTCGGCTTTCTTTTTCCAGTAAATAATGAGGAAGAATCCAAATATCATTCCTCCCAGGTGCGCGAAATGGGCAACATTGCTTCCATGGTCGTAAAAACCTGATACAAGCTCAATTATACCAAAAATGATAACGAACCACTTGGCTTTGATTGGAATAAAGAAGTAAAGGTAAATGAGTGAATTCGGAAAGAGCATACCAAAAGCCAACAGCAAACCGTAAACAGCGCCCGAAGCTCCTACAACAACAGGAAGATTCAGAAAATGCTCGCGGTAGTCGGTTACAAAATGGATTGTTTCCTGCATCGCCTGCATGTTACCCGGATCTTGTTGCAAAGTGGCGTAATTCTGTTTAAAAACTTCAAAAGCCGTATAAATATCTGATGACGATTCCCTCAGGCTGAACTGATGCGTTGAAACAAATTGATTTAAGGTAGCCATGTCAGGATTGGAAATAAACGCATCAATACTTTGCAATACTGGAGTTACCTGAAAATAGAAAACAAGGTAATGAACTACTGCTGCCCCGATTCCGGTAATGATGTAATAAAAGAGGAATTTTTTTGGCCCCCAGGCCTGCTCCAATACACTGCCAAACATCCATAATGCAAACATATTGAAAAAAATATGCGAAAAATTACCGTGCATGAACATATAAGTAATGAACTGGTAAGGAGCAAACTTATCAGCCGCAAAGTAATGTAAACCAAGCAGATCGGTAAGATCAATATTCATTGTATTACCAAGTACAATGGTTGCCAGGAAAAACAATCCATTGATAATAAGTAAATTTTTAACTACCGGTGGCAGAAATCCAAATCCTGTAGGACTGTATCGTTGGTTATTCATCATCATCTTTAAATTTCAAATGTTACGAAAATCATTCAGTTTAAACGAAATTCTAACAATTTAATATTGGGTTTATTAACTGTTTAAAGTTTATCTGATTAGTTTATCAATTTCCGAAACCTGGATGATTTTGAGTATTTTACTTCCGTCAGGCGCTATTTCAGGAACCTGGCAGCCGAAAAGTTCATCAATCAATTGTTGCATTTCTTCAGGTTTCAATGTTTGCCCGGTTTTAACTGCAATATTTCCGGCAATTATCCTGGCAAGTTTAATTCGTTGATCATCAGTTGAATCGTTTCTGTTTTTCTTGAAATCTTCAAGCAAGCCGTCAATAAAATCTTCTATTTCCCCGGGTGGCATATTCGATGGCACTGTGTTTATCACAAATGTTCCGCTCCCCATATCGGAAATTTCAAAACCCAGACTATCAAGATCTTCAGTTATTTCGGTCATTATTTGTGTATCAACAGCCGAAAGCTGAATGGTTTTCGGAAAAAGTATCCTCTGCCTGGTAATAGCCTGTCCTTCAGCATTTATACTTATTTTTTCGAAAATAATCCGTTCATAGGCTTTCTGCTGATCAACTATCAGTAGTCCTGACTTAACATTAGCTACAATAAAACGGTTTTGTACCTGAAATAGTTTAGTTATTGCAGGAGTATTGGACTCAGGTATTAATGTCTGTTCCGAAGCTTCCTTTTGCGGATTATGTGTAAATTCAATTTCCCTTCTATTCTCTGCTTCTGATTGTTGGTCAGGCTGTTTGGCGATACCTTCGTACATTTTTTCCCATCCGCCGCGGTTAGGATTCATTCCTGCGTTGGCTTTCAGGAAGTTCTGAGGCTTCCGGAAAGGATTGTAGTCGGGGTTAACAGTAATTGTCGGCTCTTTAGGTTCATATCCTTTTGGAGCAACAAAGTCGAAAGTTGGTTCTGTATCAAAATCTATGGTGGGGCTCAGGCTGAACATCCCCAATGCATGTTTAACTGATGAGCGGACTGAAGCATATAAAATCTGACCGTTCTGAAAATTAACTTCTGTCTTTGTAGGATGAATATTAATATCTATCGTGGTAGGATCAACTTCAATATAAAGGAAATAGGAGGGAATGGCTGAATCAGGAATCAGTTCTTCAAACGCCTGTTCCACTGCATGATGCAGATACGGATGTTTGATAAATCTGCCATTGGCAAAAAAATACTGTTCGCCACGGGTTTTACGCGCCGTTTCAGGCTTTCCTATATATCCGGTTATCGAAACAAGCTCAGTTTTTGCCTGAACGGGTAAAAGTTTTTCATTGATCTGGTTCCCGAAAATATGAACGATCCGTTGGCGTAGATTGCCTTTAGAAAGCTGAAATACAGGCTTATCGTTGTTAAAAAGCGAAAATTCAATATCAGGATGAACGAGGGTAACACGCTGAAATTCTTCGAGTATATGCCTGAATTCAACATTATCCGATTTCAGGAAATGCCTTCGTGCCGGAACATTATAAAAAAGATTCTTGATAATAAATGTCGTTCCCTGCTGGCACGCAACAGGTTCCTGGCTTCTCACTTTTGAGCCTTCAATTATTATGCTGGTTCCTATTTCTTCATCCTCTTTCTTAGTTTTCAATTCCACCTGGGCAATTGCTGCTATTGAAGCTAAAGCTTCGCCTCTGAATCCCAGGGTACGTATCGAAAATAAATCGTTGGCTTCGCGGATTTTGGATGTTGCATGACGTTCGAAACACATCCTGGCATCGGTCTCTGACATACCAGAGCCGTTGTCGATCACCTGGATAAGTGTTTTTCCCGCATCTTTTACAAGAAGCTTAATTTGAGTGGCACCGGCATCAACCGCATTTTCAAGTAATTCCTTAACAGCCGAAGCCGGACGTTGTATTACTTCGCCGGCAGCAATCTGGTTTGCAACAGAGTCAGGAAGTAACCTGATCAGATCTGACATAATTCTATTTAGTTGATGATAAGTATGGTATAGTTAATTATAGTTTGAAGGCTCTTATTTGAGAAAGATATAATACAATATCATCAGCAAAAGAAGAAGAGTAAACAAAATACTCATCATGCGCGAGCGTTTGCGAATTCTTTCATCCAGCTTTTTCCGGTTCATTCTCAGGCGTATACGCATGCGCAATTCACTATCAGGCATTCCTTCCGATGCGTTATTAAACCTCTCTTTCAGTTTATCCTGTTCTTCCTTTACAGGATCATAATAAAGTGGCTTGTAAGAGAATTTTCTCGGTTTTGCTGTCCGGAACCCAATCAGTTTCATATATTTAGCAGATATTTTGAGAATTCTGTGACCTTGATATCTATACTGCAAAAGTACCTTAAAAATGTCATATTTTTGCATAAAAGCGCTGCTTTTTGAAAATGCCTGAAATATCATTGTATTTCAGAAATACTATGGATCTATGACGAATGATAAACTAAAAAATCTGATAGTGGTGGGCGACAAAGTTTTAATCAAGCCCTGCACTTCCAATACGAAAACGAAAAGCGGACTTTTTTTGCCTCCTGGCTATTCGGAAAAAGAAGAAATTAAGCATGGATACGTCGTTAAAGTCGGTCCCGGAATTCCTATTCCTTATCTACCCGATGACGAAAATGAACCATGGAAACCTAAAAAAGAAGAGAAAATAAAGTATATCCCTTTACAAACCCTGGTTGGCGATATGGCTATTTTCCTGCTGAAAGGTTCAATCGAAATTACGTATAATGATCAAAAATATTATATTGTACCTCAGTATTCGATATTGCTTCTCGAAAGAGAAGATTCGATATCATAAAAAATATGTTCATAAAAAAAGTCCTCACCGATAGCAAGGACTTTGATGGAAAACTATTTTTATAAACCATTATCTGATTCGTGAAAACACACTCTGACGGCTGGTTACCATGTAAACAGCTCCAAACAATACTGATGTGTAAAACAAATCGCCCATTACACCATTAAAAAGGAATGGCAGACCTGCTATGTAGCACTGCATAAGTCCGGCAACGTTCATCGGGTAAGGCATAATTCCTGATGTCCAGCTGGCAAAGTTGGTAACCATGTAAAAAATCACTGACGAAACCAATGCAGCCGAAACAGTATTTACAACAGTTAACCTGCGTTGCAAAACCAGTCCAAGACCAACAATAGCTATAAAACTGAGGTAAACTGGTAACATTGTGGAGTGAAATCCAATGATTAAATCGCTGATTAACATGGCAATAACCGGTATCAGAAAGGCCAGTTCCTTACGTTTAAGAAAAGTGCCGCCAAATAATGCAATTGCAGCAATAGGAGTGAAATTAGGCCAATGAGGTATTAGCCTCATCATAGCTCCTGCAAGAATCATTGTTAAAACCACGTAAAATTTTGGCGTAATTTCTATTTTCTTCATTTTGTAAAGTGTTTTACTGGATTTTCGATTTGGCAAAAATAACAAAAAGCATCGGAATTCTTCAACGCGTATTCACTACTAATTAACAAATTTATGTGTATAAAGTTTAAATTATTGTATATAACACATTATCAGAGTTTTGATTTCCTATGTCCCGCAAATGTGTCAATCCCTGTTTCCTGAATGATTTCATATTTTTCAACAATATCTGATTTTAGGAATATATTTAAAAGGAAATACTACTTTTACCTAATAATATGAATGTGTAGAATTAGGCATATGAAAAATATACGCAAACCACTGTTTTTAATTCTGTTAATATTAATTATCATGGGTTCAGAATCCTGTCATGACTTTAAGAAAAAAGCTGATCTTATCATCTTTAATGCAAAAATATATACACCTGATACGCTAGGCAGTGATGTAAATTGCATTGCCGTAAAAAAAGGAAAAATAATTTCTGTTGGAACAGATGCGGAAATCAGAAGCCGTTATTGGGCAAAAGAAAATATAAATGCTTCGGGATCATTTGTTTATCCAGGATTTATTGATGCCCATTCGCATTTCACCGGGTTTGCATTGGGGCTAAGGTTTGCTGATCTGTCGCAGACACATTCATTCGAGGAGATTCTGGAAATACTACAGGGTTACAGGAAAATACATCCGGAAGGCTGGATTGTTGGTTTTGGCTGGGATCAGAATAACTGGCCGAGGAAAGTTTTTCCTGATAACAAGCTGATTAACAAATTGTTTCCAGGTGTACCTATTGTTCTTACACGAATTGACGGACATGCTGTTCTTGCAAGTGAGGAAGCTATTAAAGCAGCTGGAATTGCGTTTCCGGGAAAACCTGGTGAAGCAGTTTTATCAAATGGCGAATTCTCAGGAATTTTCCTCGAAGGAATGGCAGATAAAATAAAGAATGCAATTCCATTACCTACCGAAAAGGAAAAGGTTGAATACCTAAGCATAGCAACCAAACTTTGTCATGAAGCAGGGCTAACTGGTGTTACTGATGCGGGTCTCAATAAATCGGAAATCATGCTCCTCGATTCGCTTCAAAAATCAGGAACAATTACCTTACGTATTGACGCCTGGTTAACTCCCGGTGAAGAAAATTTCGAGTATTTTATGACCGATAAACCCTATGTGACCCCATTTATAAGAGTTGGTGCAGTTAAAATGTATGCTGACGGAGCTCTGGGTTCGCGCGGAGCATACTTACTAAACCCTTATTCCGATGATTCACCAAACCGGGGCTTGCTCGTTTCAACACCCGAGGAGCTTTCGGCAATGTGTAAACTTGCCTATGAGCATGGATTTCAAATGAATACACATGCGATCGGCGATGCTGCTGTAAGAATGGTTTTAAAGACCTACAGCAAATTTCTCAGGCCTGACAATGATCGCCGCTGGCGTATTGAACATGCTCAGGTTGTAAATGAGAGTGATTTCGCGATGTTTGCAGCCTATAATATTATTCCTTCAATACAGTCAACACATGCTACCTCGGATATGGACTGGGCCGGACAACGACTTGGTGAACAGAGAATTAAGAATGCCTATGCTTATAAACGCCTTCTTTCGCAGAATGGATGGCTGCCCAATGGAACCGATTTCCCGATTGAAGGGATACAACCATTAAAAACATTTTATGCTTCTGTTGCCCGTAAAAATGCGGAAGGCAATCCGGAAAACGGATTTATGCCTGAAAATGCACTTTCGCGGATGGAAACTTTGAAAAGTATAACCACATGGGCAGCAAAAGCATCGTTTGCAGAAAAAGAAAGAGGCAGCATCGAAGTTGGTTATGCCGCTGATTTTACAATTTTGAATACTGACCTTATCGAAGCTCCTGAAAATAATATTCTCAAAACCAAAGTATTATATACAATTGTTGACGGGAAAATAGTATATAAAGCGAAATAATTCTCACACTGCTTTATTACTATCCTTTAAGTGGTCAAGAATATGAATTAATTCGCTCATTATCATAGCCGTAGCTCCCCAAAGAAATTCCCCGCCAACAGCAAATCCCGGGGCATTTACTTGTATATTATTTTTGAAAGTGAGTGTCCGGTTTACAATTTTATTTAGGTTCAGCTCTTTAAAAATATCTATTTCTATAATTCGTTGAACTTCTGTTGGATCAGGATGGAAATCAGGGCGGCTGGGTTGAAAAGCAATAAAAGGATAAACAATAAAATTACTTGGACGCACATAAAATCGGCTTAACTGTCCAACTATTTCAATATCAGATGGGGTAATTCCAATTTCTTCCTCCGATTCCCGAATGGCTGTGTACAAAAAGTCAATATCTGACTCTTCATATTTTCCACCCGGTAAACTTATTTGTCCTGAATGAGGTCCATCATACTCATTGCGTAAAATAACTACAGTATGCAGTCTGTTTTTTACAGGATATAACAGGATTAACACAGCGCTCTCCAAGGCATGAGTTGGTTCAATACCAATTTTCAAATCCTTTTTCCTGATCTCAGGTGCAAGGCGCAAATGTGCTTCAACGCCGGGAAGACTGGTTAAAAGTTCAACTCTTAATTTTTCAATAAAATCTCTTGTAGCCGTTTCCGATCTTAAAATGTAATTCATTCCCCCGTATTAATTTTGTAAATATAAAACTTAAATATCTGAGAATTTGTTTTATACCAGTAAAATTATTTTTCCTTCCACCGAAAAATCTTTATGTATGTTGTATCTTTGCCTCTACATTGAATACTATGAAAAAGCAACAACTCAAATCATCCGGTTCAACATCCGAAACGCTAACCAGCCGGATGGAACTTATCTTGTTCAACGATGATGTTAATTCATTTGATTTTGTGATCGATAGTTTAATTGAAGTTTGTGATCATGATCCCGAACAGGCAGAACAATGTGCAACTATTGCTCATTTCAAAGGCAAATGTGGCATTAAGTCAGGAACCCTGAGCGAATTAACTCCAATGAACAACGAGCTTAACAGCAGAGGAATTTCTACTGTTTTA
>CAZBZA010000048.1:0-14848 GCA_964495865.1 uncultured Lentimicrobiaceae bacterium | reverse complement strand
TGATCCTTAAGCTTAACCGCCCGACTACCGAACAGGTAATTATCAGCAAGGAACGGGTACCGGTTTTTAAAAAATGGTTCGAGGAATTTACCTGAGCTACAACAATCTGTTTCATTACTCAATAGCTTTCGATAACCACTTTAATTTAACCCATCCGTTTTTGGATTTCCTATTCTATATTTGTGGCTAACAATCAGAATAATAAAGATAACTTTTAGTATAAAACATCTTACATTGCTCAGTGCATTGTGTGTTTCGATAAATCAATTCAGTTCAGGTTTTATCCCTTTCGCGACTATATTTTACCGTTTCACTTTACTAATTAAATTTCACATTTCAGGCCATTTTACTTTTGCGCCTTAAAAATCACTTAAAAATCCTGAACAGATGAAAAAATTACTTCTCTCAATTCTTGTCGCACTTATTATTTTCAGTTCGTGCAGCAAAGACGAAACCACCGACACGGTTAATAACGACACGGTAACCACACAACGCACCTGGACAAACATTACTTATGCCAACAAATCAACGGCCAACAAACTGGATATTTACCTGCCGGCAACAGGTGATGGTCCGTTCCCTGTAATTGTATGGATACATGGAGGAGCGTTTAAAATGGGTTCAAAAAGCATGGTTTCGGGTGTTGAGCCTTACCTGGTGAGTAAAGGATATGCAGTAGTTAGCATTGATTACCGGCTGAGCGGCGAGGCAATATTCCCGGCGCAGATTTATGACGTAAAAGCAGCTATACGTTTCCTGAAAGCCAATGCAGCCATCTATAAACTGAATTCCGAAAAATTTGCCACCTGGGGCGAATCGGCAGGAGCCGGTCTTGCTTCGCTTGCAGGAACATCGGGCGGAGTTGCAGCACTCGAGGATATGAGCATGGGCAACAGCACACAAAACAGTACCGTTCAGGCCACCGTAGATCTTTTTGGCCCAATTGATTTCCTTACCATGAACAGCCAGTGGATTACCCTTGGAGTTAACGGACAGGATCATGATGCTGCTACTTCGCCTGAATCAATTCTGGTTGGCGGAGCCATACAAACCAAACCCGATATGTGCAATATGTATAATCCTGAAACTTACATTACTGTCGACGACCCTCCTTTCTACATTGAGCATGGCTCCGCCGATGTGCTCATCCCCTACCTTCAGGCAAAGACATTTTACGGTAAACTTGTTCCGGTAATTGGTGCCGATAAAGCAAACTACAAACTGCTTACCGGCGTAGGCCATGCCGATGCTGCTTTCAATTCAACTTCGAACCTTGATTTACTTGTTGCTTTCCTCGATAAATATCTTAAATAACAAATAACTTTGCAAAGCGTCAGAATTTTTTGGTAAGATGTGGCTGATCGACGAAACCTGATAAGCAGATTAATCCGTGGTCAAAAAATCAGTTGCTGCACTAACAATCAAAAGCTAAAACGAGTTTTATGAAAACTATCATTCTTTCCATCTTCATTTTGCTTTTGCTTGGTTCTGTTTGTAATGGTCAGCAAAAAGATATAAAACCGGATTCCGGGATTCAATCCTCTTTTATTTGGTCAACCTCCGCCCCTGTTGCCGGCGGGCAGGCTTATGTGGCATTTCGCAAAAGTTTCGAGCTGCCTGAAACATCATCACCTGCCATGTTGCAGTTGTTTGCCGATTCGCGGTATATGCTGTGGATAAACGGGGAATATGTGTTAAGAGGCCCTTGTCGCTTCAATCCGGTAAGACCTGAATACGATATTGTAGATATTACGCCGTATTTGCGGAAGGGCAAAAATGTGATGGTTGTATTGGTGCACAATTATGGTAATGCCATAAATGGTCGTATTATTCAGCATGTTCCCGGCCTGGCTGCTTTGCTCGAAATATCCGGAAAGGAAATATTGCGTACCGATGCAAGCTGGCGCTGTAACGAAAAAACCAGGTATCAGCCCTCACCCCATTCTTGGAATTCTATCCCTGATGTCATTGATGCCCGTATTGATAAAGGCGAATGGATTCTGGCAGATTTTGATGATTCAACGTGGAAGCATGCCGTCACAACTGATGGAAACCAATGGGGGAAAATGTACCCGCGCGAAATTCCGCTGGCTGCCGAAACGGAGCTTAAAAACATTACAATACTACCTGTAAAAAAGGCTTTAAACGAGCTGCTTCCCATTGAGCTTTCTGCCGGCGAAGAACTTCTTCTGGATTTAGGTCAAATGGCTATGTCATACGCTGAAATGGATTTGGATGCTGACTCCGGCAGCCACCTGACAATGAAATACGCCCTGAGGTATAAAAACGGGAAACCTGAAGAAATGTATGGCGCAGGCAATTCATACACAGCCTGTTCGGGTCGTCAGAGCTTTATCACCACCGACCAGTGGGCCGGCCGTTATATGCTGTTAAGTTGTGGTTCGGGGCGGATTAAAATTATGGGTATAAAACTCACTGATCGTCACTATCCTTTTGAGCGGACAGGCACGTTTACCTGCAGCGATGAAATGCTGACTACCCTTTGGGAGATGGCTCAAAAAACCATCGAAGTTACCAGCGATGATGCTTACGGCTCCGATGCCCGCGAACGCAACGAATGGATACAGGATGCCGGCAAAGCTAGTTTTTCAACCACACGCGTAGCTTCATCAGGTCCCGGAGCTGATGGGAAACCGGTTTTTTCCGATCCCCGGCTGCTGAAAAATATGCTGCGCCACGCGGCTCAGTCGCAATTGCCCGACGGACGGATACGGGCTACCTTTCCAACCGATCGCGGCCCCGAGGACTGCCATTATGTAATTGAAGATTATTCGTGCCAGTGGTTCGAAGCACTTAAAACCTATTACGACGCCACCGGCGACAAAGCGTTCGTGAGCGAAATGTGGCCAGTCCTGGTGGGGCAGATCAACTGGTTTCTGTCGCAACAAACTTCGCGCGGTCTGCTGCTTGCCCGCGAATACACTTCATTCGACAATCCGCTTGCTTACATCACCTGCGAAGGCGCAACGATAAATGCTTTTTTCTACCAGGCACTTCGCTCTTCGCAATACCTGGCAGGCGTTTTGGGTAAAAAGAAGGAGTCGGTCAGCTATAAAAAAGCGGGCGATAATCTTTACACGGCTTTCAACGAACAACTCTGGAACGACGAGGAAAAAGCATACAATTCCGCTTTCCTCAATGAGAAGATTTATGCACCTACAGTACATGCCCAACTTATAGCCCTGCATTACGGATTGGTGCCCGAAAGCCGTAAAATGTCTGTTCAAAACTGGTTTATAGCTAATTACAAAAATCCCGGCATGAAACACTGCTGCACCAATACAGATTTTGAAAAGATGATTGATCAGAAATCAGGGATTGATATGCCGGTTATGTATTACTGGGTTTTCAGCGAGCTGTACCGCATGAATACCGCCAGCCTCGACCAGGAAGTGATTGATGAAATCCGACGCCGCTGGACATCAATGGTCAACTTTCAGCAGGATGCCGGAACCTTGTCCGAATCCTTTACCGACGAAAAAGGCGAAGGTGCCAGCCAGTCGTGCCACAACTATGGCTCCGTTCCTGCTTATTTCCTGAGTTCATATGTTTTGGGCGTTAAAACTGATGGTCCGGTATGGAAAAAGAAGCTGCTTATCGAACCCCGGCTGGGCGATTTGTCGTTTGCCGAAGGTATTGTTGTAACCGAACACGGACTTGTGCCTGTATCGTGGAAAAAATCGGATGACGGAAAAATATTAAACTTCAGCTTGGATATTCCTGAGGGAATTACAGCTGCTGTGCATTTCCCGAAGCTTTCGGATAATGCTGATTTAATGATAAATGGAAAAGTGTTTATGCAAAATGGTCTGCCCGAAAAAGGAGTTATAAAAGATGGCCGGTGGATAGTTATTAAAGATATTTCAGGAAAATTAACCGGTAGAATAATTACAGAATAAGTCGAAATACCATTTTTATGAAACAAATCATTTTTATGAAAAACATTAGCATTCTTTCAATTTTCTCGCTTCTATGGCTTCTATCAACTACCTTGGTTGTTGCACAACCCGGCCAGGGTTCAGGCGGAATGAAACCACAAAAAGCCGAAACTAACTGGATTAAAACCAAATACCTTAATCTGGCGTATGCGTCAAAATCACCAACTCAAAAACTTGATATATACCTTCCAAACGAAGGGAATGGACCATTTCCGGTAATTATAAGTATTCACGGAGGTGCATTTAAATTTGGCGATAAAGCGGACGGACAACTTACTCCCATGCTCGAAGGTTTAAAGCACGGTTACGCAGTTATAGGTGTTAATTACCGTTTAAGCGGCGAAGCTCTGTACCCGGCTCAGATCAACGATATAAAAGCAGCCATCCGGTTTTTGCGTGCCAATACGCCGAAATATAACCTGGATGGGAATAAATTTGCTGTCTGGGGCGGTTCGGCAGGCGGAAACTTAGCAGCTATGGCAGGTACTTCGGGCGATGTAAAAGAACTCGAAGACCTGAGCCTGGGAAATGCCGGCGAATCAAGCCGTGTGCAGGCGGTTGTAGATTGGTTTGGGCCTATTGACTTCCTGCAAATGGATCCACAGTTTATTGAAAGTGGTAAAGGCCGGGCCGATCACAACGAAGCGGGCTCGCCCGAATCCATGCTGTTAGGAAAACAAATTACCAGTGTACCCGATCTGGTGAAGTTAGCTAACCCAACGACTTATATTTCAGAGGACGATCCTCCATTCCTGATACAGCATGGTACTGAGGATATGATGGTGCCAACCCAACAATCGGAAAATTTTGCCGCAGCGCTTCAAAAGGTCACAGGCAATGAGAAAGTAACTCTTATATTGCTGCAGGGAGCCAATCATGGAGGCAAACAATTTGAGGAAGCATCAAACCTCAAAATCGTATTTGAATTTCTGGATAAAAGTCTGAAGTAGAAAGTAGCATATCAGCTGTAAATGTGCATTGTGAATTCCGGTTTATCGGAACACAATGCACATTTTGCTTTTCATACAGCAGCCAAAAATTTTAACCGGTCCTTTTAAACCTCCACTCAGCTATGGCAATCTTCTCTTAAATAACCATTCAGTCAGGAAATATGCTATCCTCCGAAAAATACTTCACCTCGCATTTTATGACGGTTCACCGGCGGATTATTCCTTTTCAGTCACATTCCATCGAAACATGTATAAGTAACAATACATCTTTGCAGCACAATTCGTATAAACCTTTAAAACTAACACGTATGAAAAGAGTAATTTTTTCGATGCTGGTCCTCCTGGCCGCATTAAGCTCCTGCAGCAAAGATGAGTCAACTGCCTCGTCAACCGAAACCGCTATCAGTGTAAAAAGCTTGCCTGTAAGCGTAACTACCTATGTTGCCAATAATTATCCGGCCGAAACCATTACATCGGCGGTAAAAGTCAGCAATGCCGCCGCATCGTATATTGTATCGCTCAACACTACCGAAGAACTTGCTTTTGATCATAATGGCAGCTATTTAGGCGATGGTGCGGGCTACCATGCCGATGGCGACAGTATCGGTGGCGGTCGTCATGGCAAACACAACGGCGACAGTCTGGGTGGCGGACACCATGGCGACAGCTTAGGCAACGGGCATCACGGAGGTCACGGACATGGCCAACATAGCGGTGGAATCGCTATTGACTCATTGCCGGCAGCTATAATTGACTACATTGCCATTAATTATGCCGGCTACACTGCCGAACATGCCGAAACAGATACCCTTTGTCAGTTTGGTGCCGTTATTGAAGTTATGGCTAAAATGGAAGGTTCAGAGCCTGTGAAACTGTTTTTTGATGCATCAGGCACATTCCTTATGAAAGGCGACAGGGCTGAATACAGTTCTGCACCACAAGCTGTATCCGATTATATTACAGCTAATTACAGCACTTATACCATCCGTAAAAAGATGGAAGTACTAACACTCGCCGATGCGACGGTTCAATACACTGTTTTTATGGAACTCAGCGGAGTACGCAAAAGTGTTACCCTGAAAAGCGATGGAACATTCGTGTGTGAGAAATAACGAAATTTACTTAAAAGCCGGCTCCCGCGACCGATGAGCCGGCTTTTAATACCTTATACAATTGCATTTTAAGCCAACAAAAATACTTCTATGAAAACACAATCTTTACTCTTCCTTTTCCTAATCTCTTGTTTTACTGCCTTTTCCCAATCAAGTCTAACTCCATCCTTTTCGAATGTTGATTATGTTGGAAACGGCAATACAAAGCAGATGCTCGATATCTACATCCCATCAGGTGTAACCACCCCTACTGCGCTTATTATCCACATCCACGGTGGCGCATTTATGGGTGGCAGCAAGGGAACAAGCGAACAGCCATCGTTCGTAAATCTTTATAACAACGGATATATCTGTGCCGATATCAACTACCGGTTGAGCGGAGATTCAATATGGCCCGCTCAGCTTTACGATTGCAAAGCAGCGGTAAGGTTTCTTAAAACAAACGCAGCTTTATACCACATCGATACATGCCGTATCGGCTTAATCGGCGAATCAGCCGGAGGTCACCTGGTTTCTATTACCGCCACTACGGGTAATGATCCAACTATGGAAGGGCTTCATTTAGGCAGCATCGGTGTTTCGAGCCGGGTGCAGGCCGCAGTGGACCTTTTCGGGCCAACCGACTTCCTGCAAATGGATGGGCACGAAGGCATCGGATGCAGTTCGGCAAATCATAATGCAGCCAATTCACCTGAGTCAATACTACTTGGTTGTGCATTGCCAACCTGCCCCGAACGGGTTGAAAGCGCAAATCCTATGCACTATCTTGATCCTGCCGATGGACGTTTTTATGTTTCGTGCGGTGATCACGATTGCCTGGTGGCGCCCTATTCAAGTTTCCTTTTCGACGGCGCTCTAACCTCGCTTGGAATGCCTCATACGTACGAACTTGTTGCCGGACAAGGCCATGGCGGTTCATTCTGGCATAATACTTCACAGGATGCGAAATACCTTGCTTTTTTTAATGCAAACCTGGCTCTGGGTTGTGCCGTAAACACTTCCTTGAAAGAAACGGCTGTTAAAATAGAATCACTTTCTGTTTTCCCTAATCCGGCTCAAAATTCGTTTACCGTGCGACTTCCCGAACAAGGGAATTTTAACATCCGGATTACAGATGTAACCGGCCGTGTTGTTATTAGCGAATCGGGCAAAAACGGAAGCGTTTCAATTAATGCTGATAACCTGGCTGATGGTTTGTATGTGGTAAAAGCAACTGATGGCAACACAATCCTTTTAAACAAACTGATAAAGAGACACTAAAATTTTAAGAAAATATGTGCTGAAAGATCGTAAAAAAGGTTTGTACGAAAACTTCCGGAATTTCGCCGAAAACGTTCTTTCAGCTCAGTATTTTTGATATCATGCAAAAAGCCCAATCCGATTAAGGTTGGGCTTTTGTATTTGCCTCCAGGCTATTTGTTAAAAAGCTAAAGAATACTTCAGGATTTATACTGAATTATTTACCTTCGGGCCAATAAATGATAAAGTATCAAATATAAAGATAGAATGAGGTAGATTGACGATTTCACCTTTAGCAATAAATCCATCATAATTTAATATCTTACAATCTTGCCCATAGGTGGATTTTAAGGATAGAACTGTAATTAACTGAATGATAATTACCAGCCATGTTTTTTCATTTTCGTGGATATTTTTTATCTTCATTAGTAACCGGTGACGTTTTGCCGCTAAGCCCAGACAGGGAGTTTGAAACCGAATCCTTGTCCCACGTTAACGGTTATGCTAAGTTAGGAAAAACTTTCTTATCTGTAAATCAAGCCCTGATTGGGTTTAACGGCTGTTAGCAGCAGATTTGTCTATTCCGCAATTGCTCCAATAAAAATTGAATTCACTTTATTGTTTTCAAAATTGAATATGATTCCACCAAAAATAGTTCCTGCAACAATTGTTTTTATGTCAATCATATTTGGGTCGATTTCTGATTTGTATGCAGATTTGACATCTTCGAAACTACTTCCAATTCCAATATTTCTTTTCGTTTTCAGTTCACTATGTCCTGAAATTGTAATCATGTTAACTTTAAGAGCGGTATCGGGTTCTCCAATTATATCCAATTCAATTCCAGTGTTTAAATAATTCCATTGTTGATGGTATTCGCCATCTGCACCCCATAATTCGGCTTTTGTTTTTTCTTCAGGTTCTCCCAGAATTTCAAGAACTCGATTTATTCCTAATTCCAATCTGATTTCTCCAAAACTTTCATTTTTCATTAACTCAAATCCCACCGAACTATAATTTTTCTCTTGTTCAATATTATTTGTTGTTATTGAGTCTTTGATTTTCAAAGATTTCTTGTCATCAGTTTTAGACAAATTTCCGCATCCTGAAACAAAGAAAAGTATCAAGTTAAATGCGATGAAGTTTCTTAGAATTCTAGTCATATCTGTGTTTTCAATAAAATTTGCTGCTAACACCTCAATCCCCCCCACTGCATCAGCAAAGTATTGATCATCAAATTTGTTTATCGTGTTGAATCCCATGGGTTACACTGATTATTGATAAAGTCATCGTTTGACAATTGTCCCGTTTTTCAAAACCATTTAAATACCGCTTAAACATTCATCAAATATACTTTTTTATTCAATTAAGGCAGACTGTTTTGCGACTTTGTAAAGCTTCCGCTATAGGGCTTTAAGGTTCAGGACCGGAGGTTAGTTTTTAGGGGGCACTGTTCATTTCTGGTCATTCTCATATTCTAAAAGGTCGCCCGGCTGGCAGTCGAGGGCTTTACAAATAGATTCTAAAGTGCTGAATCTGATTGCTTTTGCTTTTCCGGTTTTTAAGATGGAAAGGTTCGAAAGTGTTAAATCAACTTTTTCCGATAGTTCATTAAGCGACATCTTGCGCTTTGCCATCATTACATCTAAATTTACAATGATTGGCATAGCTTAAACTGTTAAATCGTTTTCGTTTTGCAGTTCAACTCCCTTTTTGAAAATAGTAGCAATAACGTATACTACTGCAGCCATCAAAATAAAAGCCTCACCATCAACCCAAAACCGATTTAGCTGTTCGGTTTCGTAACCATGATTCATTAAATTTTTAGCTGATTCGCGGGCTATGTAGCTTATTATTCCTATGGTAAACGTAAAATAACTAATGTGTGTAATTTGTTTCGAAACATAACTGCTGAATGGTTTCGCCAAATCAAGTTTGTGTATCAGACGGATGACTATATAAAATAAGTACGCTTTCAGAATGGCGATGCCCAAAATAAAAGAGTACATACTGAAAAAAGCCATTTTGTTCATAGTATACATCTGACTTAAGTCCAGCTTTTGATATAAATTTTGGACAAATTCAGGTTTGTACAGGCTGATAAAAAAATTGACTAACAAGCCTCCGGCTTCGATGCATAAGCCAACGAAGATTATCCAGGCTACAATACTCAGGACTATAAATACGAAGTTGTTGTTTTTTGCCAAGTTTGTTAAAATTTAAAATTGATGTGGCAAAAATAATATATTTTTATTGATAAACAATAAATATTAGTTTTTTATCAAAATATATTTATTAAGTAGCGTTTGACAGCGAGGTGCTTATATGGATCACTTTCAAAATTGGGTATTATTCAGAATGTCCCTAGCGGGACATGAAAGAAATCTGTCCCCAGCTCTAAAGAGTGATCTAATATTAGCAGCAGTCCGGGCGTTTGTCGATTCAATTTCCTGTAGATTGCTCTCAAATCTAACCTTTGAGTTATTATCTGGACCAGAACAACCGAAAAGGAAAAGCACAATGAATGGAAAGTATTTCATGTTTATATAGGGCTTGCGGAAGAACACCTACATGCTTGACATTCAATCAATATAGTAAATTATTTATTAGTTCAGACGCAGGCTTTTATGAAACTTTTAGTCATTTCCTTTGCACCTTATGTTGAATTAGAATTTGAAATCCCGAAGGGATTTAATTTTAATAACCACCAGTGAAACTGGTGGATCATAAAAAACTCAAGAAACAGAACCCTGAAAGGGTTCAATATCAGTATAATAAGAGTATTCAACCCACTTCGGGGTTGATCTGCATGGTGGCAATAACCTCCGGTTGCACCGGAGGTTATTAAAATTAAACTCCTTCGGAGTTTTTCAGCAGACTCTATATAAAATGCGTCACAACTGACATATCCCAACAAATACAGCTCCTTTTAAACCCAAAAATTCGCAAGGTCAAACGTAGAACGAGTCTATTTTGTTCCCAAAGTCTTGTCGCAACCAAAGCCTGCCCATAACTGATTAAGACTTTGCCAGATTTGATCGCTAAATGGCCTGGGTGATAATTCGTAAAACAATACTGTTTTATCCTGCTCTTTACAATAGTTGTAATGAACAATACAGTTGAGTGTTATTGGTTTATATTCAATATAATCGAACATATGAATGCTACCCTTAAACGTTTTTATATCGCGGCCTTCTGCTTTTACTTTTTCAATTTTTGTTGTTACCGGCAACCATTCACCGGCAGGGATTTTAAGAGGATCGAGGTTGGCATCAAGTAGCCCGGTATAATATATCGTTAAGCTGTTTTCTACAATTTTTGCATTTGTATTAACCTCTCCGTTTAGGTACCATAAAAACGCATAAGTCCAAAATTCATTGCTTTCCGGGTTTCCCCAACCTGGAGAAAATCTGATGTCCTCAACCCCTTTATATTTTATATCCGGTGCAAATGAAATGGGGATCAGGAAGCGCTCAACATCCCAACCTTCAGGAATAGTAAAAGTGTAAGGGGCATCCCATTTCTTTCCGTCAAACTCAGGTTCGTGATTTTGGCCAAACAGGCTCAGGGATATTACGCAGGCAATTATTACTATAAAACTTTTCATTTCCGGATTGGGTATTGATTTGATTAACGGCTACAACTGTTCTGATTATCAACACTATTACTTTTGTTTACTTAGCTTGATTGTGTAAACCTTCACAGCATCAATATTGTTTAAATATTCATCTATACTTTGAGTAACATAATAATCGGGTAAAATGCCAGTTTCATCAGGCAATGAAATGGCCAGCGACTCATGGGTATTGTTTGCCACATAAAATTCCAGCTTCGTGTTCGACAGCCGGCGGATTGTCATTCCGGCCGAACAAAATTGGTTTGAGCCAAGTTCTTCTCCTACAATGGTTCCTACCTTAAAATATTTAACTATCGACATAAAATGGCCTGTAGTTGAATTGCCTGTTCCATCAATCATAAAATAGCTTTTCCCTTTAAATCGGTTCGCGAAAGGATTTACGACATCTTCGCCTTCAATTTTTTCGGTTTTGCCTTCAAACTGAGCGTTCGAATAATAGGTGAAGGGCTTATCAACCAGGTATTGCAGCAAATGAATACTCGACGACTGGGAGCCTCCCCTGTTACCTCGCAGATCAATAATCAGGTTTTTAACTCCGCGTTTGTTGATCTCAGTAAAACTGCTGTCGATGAAATTTTCGAAAACATCATAATCATTCCAACGGTAGTAATTAAATGAAGCAACGGTGAGTATTGCTGTTTCGTCATCAATAAATCCGAGGGATAAATTTTTATCCGAAATATCCAGAGATCTGTCAATGAATGGCCCCGGATTGGTTTCTGCCTTTTTCAGCAAAATGGGTTTTTCAACTTCTTTTAAAGTAATTTCATAGTTTTCAGGGAAACCGAGCGAATAGGGTATCATAGCCGAACTCCATGTGTTAAAAAAATGATTCTTAGTGGTTTCGATATAGCCCTGCGACGGAATGTGCCTGTAACTGTCGTTTATAATATCCGACACCGCAACTCCATTTATGCTCACTATCTCATCTTTTATCTTTACATTTTTATCGTTATTAAAGGGATCAACAACAAACAACTGATTGTTGACCCAACGGGTTTGTAGTGGAAAACTTTTTGCGAATGGCAGCATAGCAGCTTCATAATAAAAACTCCCCATATTGGTGTGCGAACAATGCACATTGGCAATTATTTCGCTGCAATACCATGCAAATTCACCGTAAGTTGTATTAGCTGTAATAAGGGATTTCTTTGCTTCAATTGATTTCAGGAAAGCTTCCTTTGAAATGAATTTGAGCGCATTAGGATGCACTTTAAGCAGAGTGATCCCCAGTTGATCCAAATCATCAGTGTACTCTTTAGCCGAAAACACTTGAACAAACTTTTCATGAGGCTTTAACCTGATTTTATCCGGAAATTTGATTCGTTCGGCCTGGTCTTCAGCATTGAAATTTTCGGGATCAAGAGCCAGCGATTTTTCATAGTTGTATAACGAAAGTTCTTTATTACCATTTTTAAGGTATGCTTCGCCTAAACTGTCGTACGCATTTGAGGAATTTGGAAATTCGGCTACTGTTAACCTGAAAATCTCAATGGCTTCAGCAACTTTATTTTCCCAAAGATAGGCGTAGCCATATAGAGTGAGCTCTTGTTCATTCTCAAAATTATACACATCAGCACTGTCCTTTTTTAAACTGTAATAAAGGGTAATCTGCTCTTCTATAGTCAGATGAGGATTTTCTTTAAGCTTTTGTACAATGGATAATTTTTTAATTTCTACATCAGCCGATATCTGTTCATCAGCTTTTGTAAGAGGTGGTTTCCCAGCCACACAACCGATGAGCCAGTTGCAATTTAAAACTATAAAACAAAGTATAATTATGATGTTTTTAGCCATATCATTTTTTTTCTTCAAAAGTAACCAGATGTTTTTGGGTTGAATGTAAACCAATGTAATTTAGTGTAAAATGAGTGTAAAACATTTTAGGATAAACATATAAATGTCGTTTAGTTAAGGATTAAGAAAAAAGCAATTATGAGATTTTGTCAAATACCAAATGTACCCCCTCTGACTCCCCCTGTTGCTTCACTTTGTTCGCAATGACAAGGGGGAGAACTTACTAATCAAGATATCTTAGTACCGAAAAACTTCGAACAGAAGTAAAATCGTTCGTCCCCCTTTGCAAAAGGGGGATAAGAGGGGGATACATTTGGACTAAGCAAAACCTTAACTAAACGACATTGATAAACATATAACAATTAGATTTGCAGTATGGTAAAAGGATATCCCGTAACAGTTTTAATCGCTTTTTTGTACGTTATTTTATTTTTAGCTTCAGGCTGTGCTCCAGGGGATAGCAGCGAAAAGCATGTGCTGGTTTCGATGCGAATGATCGGACACCAGATTTTACTCAAATCGGGCGACAGTACCTCCCTTGTTTTACCGGTTAAAAAAGAAGACGATCATTATATAATCCAATTCGGATCCGATTTTCAATTTAATCCGGATGAGCTCGTTGCCACAATTGATAGTGTAGTAAAGAAAACAAATATTGCCAATAGTTATTTTGTGGAAGTTGCGAAATGTGAAACAGGCGAGATAATTTACAGCTATGAGATTGGCAATCCGGCAAAAGCTGATGTAATTCCTTGTGCAACAAGAATGCCTGCCAGAGCTTGTTACAACATTGTGATTACAATTGGCGATACCGATCCTGCCCTGGCAAAGTGGCTTCCGATTGGTAAAAAGCAAAGCATTTTTTTTACAGTTACTTTGATTTTAGTTACTACGCTGATTTCAATTGGATTGTATAGGTATTTCCAAAAAAAAATACCTAAGCCCGAAGCCGGTACAATAAATCCTGACATGATCAGGATTGGCGAATATCGGTTCGACAGAATAAATTCAGAACTTTTATTTCAGGATAAGCGCGTGATGTTAAGTGCCAAAGAATCGGAGCTGCTTCTTTTGTTATACAGTGCAGCCAATACTACTGTTGAACGCGAAGTTATTCTTAAAAATATATGGGGCGATGAAGGCGACTATATAGGGAGAACATTAGATGTTTGTATTTCGAAATTGCGAAAGAAACTCGAAGCTGATAAAAGTTTGAAGATAGTAAACAGCCGGGGAATTGGCTACAAACTAATTTTGAACCCAAATTAATATTTGGTTGGCGATGGAAGAGTCACAGTAATTTGCTGTGAAGGCACGTGTCCTATTCTCTTGACGTGTGCGGTATAAAACCCTTATTGATGCACGTTTGCCAGGTATTCCTGAACTATATTAGCTTTACCAACCGCATTGAAGTCCGATTAATTATGAGCAGCTTTGCTATTCCACAATAATTTCCAGTCTACATCTTTTTAGTATTTCTTTTAGCCATGGTCTGCCATAGGAATACACGATAAGGAAAGTCCCATTTGTATGCCCGGTATATTTATATGTAGTAATGTATTTCCCTCCTACGGGTTTATAGCCTTCCATTAACTCTTGTTTTTGAAATTGAATACTCAACCGGGTAGAATCATGAATCACGGGTAAATACCAGGCATAACCAGTTCCCGGAGAATCTTCAAAACTTAGTTCAAATGATTCACCTAAACTGATTGTTCGGGTTATTGTAGTATCTGTGTGGATAAAATTCTGACTTACACAGAATGTACTTATTAAAAGAAATAGCAAGCTGGAGATTGTTGTTTTCATGTCTGTTTATGTTGTGTTTTCTTAAAGTTGCCAAAACAGGAAGTCTGTTTAATAAGCATCATAAGCGTGTGCGTTATTTTTTTGAAGCGTGCAGTAAAACTCTTGCATTGTATAAAATCTGTCGTTGTTTAATAACCACTAAAGAGCTTATCTCAACAAATATATCAACTTTTAATATTATTTAAAACCCGATTACATTTTCCCCGGATACATTCCCCTTGTTCGCGCACGTCATATTTTATTTACTCGTGTGGTATAACCCTTTCTGTTGCTAATTTGAGATTACTTGTTTTCATAGCGCAAAAATGATTTTTTACCAATTCATGTACCTTACCTGTTTAACCG
>CAZBZA010000047.1:0-14854 GCA_964495865.1 uncultured Lentimicrobiaceae bacterium | reverse complement strand
GCAGCATAACAACCGATGACCGCGAAATTATAGGAAATCCAAATCCCGATTTTACCTTAGGCCTGACCAATACTTTCGGATACAAAGGATTTGATTTTTCTTTCTTCCTGCATTCCATTTACGGAAACGATATTTTCAATGGTACGCGTATTTACATCGAAGGGCCAACCGATCTCGACAATCAGACCACCAATGTATTGCGGCGCTGGCAAAACCCAGGAGATATTACAGATATACCACGAATTGGTGACGATTTAAAATCATCGAGGTTTATCGAAAATGGTTCCTTCCTCCGCATCAAGAACGTTACTTTCGGGTATAACCTTCCAAAAAACCTGTTGCAAAAAATCTATATGAAATCGGCCAGGATTTATGTTTCGGGACAAAACCTGTACACTTTCACAACCTATTCAGGAATGGACCCCGAAGTGAACTATGCCAGTACCGATAATATTATTATGGGTACTGACTTTTTTACCTATCCGCAATCGCGCACTATATTAGTTGGTTTAAACATCGGTTTCTAACTCACAAATCTCAAAATCATGAAAAGAATAATATATATACTTACAGCCTTGTCATTCAGCTTCGCAGCCTGCAACAAGGTATTGGATGTAAGTCCGGTCGACAGTGTTTCATCTGACGAAGCCATTAAAGACAAAGTAGGCGTTGAGCGGGCACTTACAGGATCGTATAATGCGCTTCAGGCGGTTGGTTTGTATAGCCGCAATGCCATAATTGTGGGCGATCTGGCTGCCGATAACCTTACCTGGACCGGAACTTCGCTTGAATACGGGCAAATTGAAAACAAGCCGATACCTGCCGAAAATTCAACAATCGAAGGCATGTGGGCTGCATCCTACGATGGCATTAACCGCGTTAATAATATACTGGTTAAATTACCTTCAATTCCTGATTTAACGCCACAGGAGTACGACAATTTCGAGGGCGAAGCATTGGTTATCAGGGCTTTGCTTCATTATTACCTGTCAAGCTATTTCGGCGGGGTACCTATCAGAACACAGCCTACACTCGATTTGAGCAGTATCGATATTGCCCGCAGCACGTTAACACAGGTTTACGACCAGGTAATTACTGACCTTACAATTGCAAAATCAAAATTCTCAGGCGGCAAAGTTGTTGGGCGTGCCAATAGCTTCAGCGCTTCAGCATTGCTTGCAAAGGTTTATCTGGCAAAGTACCATCTTACAGGCGACAAAGCTATGGCTGATCTTGCCGTATCGGAAGCAGGAAGAGTGATATCTGAAGGAGGGTATTCAATAGTACCATCGTATGGCACTCTTTTCGATCCGGCTATACCTTCGGCTGAATCCATTTTCGAAATCGTATATGATGTTCAGAATTACAACCGGCTGGCACAATATTTTTACTCGCGCGATTTATCGGGTCGCTATGAAGTTGCACCCACAAATGACCTGATTCAAAGCTTTGACACAAGTGATGTCCGCCTGGATTTCAGTATTGCATATGACGCTAAAAGCCAGCCTTATGGAATCAAATACAACGATATATCAGGAGGTGCCGACAGGGTGAATGTTTTCCGCCTCGCCGAAATGTATCTGATACGGGCCGAAGCACTGGCTTACACAAATGGTGATATTGAAGCTATACAGGACGATATAAATATTATCCGCAATCGTGCAGGACTTGATAATACAACAGCAACTGATATTCCCGGTCTCAAATTAGCTGTCATGAATGAATGTCGTCATGAATTTGCTTTTGAAGGACACCGCTGGTCGGACCTGGTGAGGACAAAAACAGCTGCTGCCGTGCTGGGAATTGACGAAAAATATACTCTTTTCCCGATTCCACTCGCCGAAATGCAAACAAACTCATTAATGGAACAAAATGACGGGTACTAAGAAACTTGTTTAAAAACATACAATTATGAAAAACAAACTGATATATTTCCTTTTTCTTCTTCCGGTATTGTTTGTAGCATCCGGATGTCAGAAATATGAACTTGGAAATCCTGCAGCCAGCACGATTGCAGATTTCACATACACCGTAACCAACAGCGGGAATGCTCCCTGCGAGGTTACTTTTACCAATAAATCGCTGAATGCCAATGGCTATTTATGGGATTTCGGCAACGGGATAACATCAACAGAAGCTAACCCTGTGGCGTCTTTCGATTCACCCGGCCTTTATACAGTGAAACTTACTTGTACACCTGTTAACGATGTGCATTATAACCAGCTCGTAAAAACTCTGGTTATTAATATCAAAGATCCCAATGCAGGGCTTACACAGGTATTATATTTTACTACCAGGGGACCCGAGAATGGTGGTGTGCATATGGTAGTGTTGAATGATGAAGCACCACAGATTCAGGATTTTGAAACAGTAGAATTATCCCGTCCATATGGCATTGCTGTGGATAGCATAAACAGGAAAATATATGTTTCGGATTATTTGCTCGGTTATATTTACCGTTTTGATGCTGATGGCAAAAACCCTGTACGAATTTTGGATGCAGCTGTTCCCGGACAGGAAATAGTTGAATCACCGGAAGCATTAATGGTAGTTGGCGACAAATTGTATTGGGGCCGTACCGGAGGTATTTACCGCTGTAATCTCGATGGCAGCAATCCTGAAATATTTTTCGATGCCGGGGCCGGAGCACCTGAGTACCCTATTGATATGCAGTACGATGCGGCAAGCGGAAAAATTTACCTTGTAAATGACAAAACCGATTACACAGGGGGGTATTTCTCACTCAATTTCGATGGAACCGGATTAATGGAACATCTGCTGGATGTGGATGGAACTGCCATTGAAGTAAATACTGAAACCGGAAAAGTTTACATTGCAGGATATGCTTCGGCAGGCACTGCAATGCCCGAAAATGGAATCTATATATGCAATACCGATGGTTCGCAATTATCCAAAATAGGTGAATACGGATCAAAAGCAACCTGGGGTATCACAATCGATCATAAAAGAAGCAAATTATTCTGGGCATACAAAATCTCCAACTCAGCCCCCGACGGGAAAATCATCCGCTCGAACCTTGATGGCTCAGGAACTGAAGACTGGCTTACAGGCGTGAGCCCACATGCCATGCAGGTAGCCTGGATTAAACTCTAAACAGTTCAAAAAGAGACTGCTTCAAAAAGAAGTGGTCTCTTTTTCTATCTTTGATAAAAAGCGAAGAATTGTATTTGTTTAAGAAACCAAAACAAATAGTATCGTTCACTAAAACTTCATTTAAAAAACTATTTTACCAGAAAAAGCGAATAAATAAAGTGAAAATTTAGTATATTCGCAAGTCAGAAACCAATCCTAAAAAATTAACCCTATGAAAAAAAATCTACTTATTCTCGCTGTAATGCTTCTTTCAATTACCAGCACTTATTCGCAGGCAACCTTTAACACAGGTGCAATGCAGGTTGATATTAACGAATACGGAGCCATTGAGCTTTTTACTCCTGATGGACTATATCAATTGGATCGTGCCTCAATTTTAGTAGGAACATCATCAACAACCGTTTTTGATTACGCTAATGATGCAGAGGTTAATGAGCCCACCATATTGGTTGGTACTCCTCTACTGAGCGATTTTGAGATTTATGGCGCTTATGACAATACTTATTCCATGGACCCACCTGCCGTAGTTGTTAAATTAAATGCTTACGGATGGAATAATGCAGCCTATACCGTAATCAAATTCAATATCAAAAATGATGAAACCACTACCATAAATGCTTCCGCAGGCCTGGATATAATTCCTTATCTGAATGAAGAGTATGGTTTCGATAGCGTTTCGTACAACAGCGAAGAAGGTGTTATACGTTTCCACAGGGGTACAGATGTGAATATGGGAATGAAACTACTCTCTGCTCCAATGACCTCATTGTATTCATTCGAGTGGTATTCGGGTTATCAGGTAGATGCTGATTACTGGACCTGGATGAATTATGGATCACTTCAACCTTTGTATGCATCCAATACAGTTGATGGACCGGTTACCATTACTTCACAGAGTCCGGTTACCCTGGCTCCCGGCGAATCATTTAATGTTTTTTATGCAATGGCACTGGGTGCTGACGAGGCAGCTATGCTTGCCAATATTGCAGCTGCAAAAACCAAGTATGATCTTTTAACTGTTTCAGTTAAAGAAAACCAGCTTGCTGCAAGCGAATTCACAAATTATCCCAATCCTTTCAAATCATCAACTACCATCAGTTACCAGTTACCCGGGAATGGAAGTGTGACTGTAAAAGTATTTGATGCCCTTGGAAAAGAAAAAGCTACCCTGGTAAATGAAAATCAGTCAGCAGGTATACATACCATTGATTTCGATGCAAAAGATCTGCCCGGCGGAGTTTATAGCTACAGGCTTACCTTTAACGATCAGGTAATTTCAAATAAAATGTTGCTTATCAAATAGCCAGATTTGCTGCTTTACACCAAAACAATACTTTCTGCACATTATAGAAATACCGTTTTACTCTATCTGATTGAATAACAAAAGACTGCCCCCGAAAAGTGGCAGTCTTTTGTTGTTTAAGGAGGTGAAATTTTAGCTCTTCCGTTTTTCTGTTCCAACTTTCCTTTCTATCCTCTTACCTTTGCCGGTTAAATAAACAGGCACAAAAATACCGGGTAGGCAAGATTTGGAAAAACGAAAGGAAAATCAAATATTTATTGTTGCTCTTTTATCCTACGTAAAACCAATTGGTTACGTAGTGTTACCCTATTCGTGTTTTCGCGAAAACGAAAAGTTTATTACCGTACACGAACGCATATCCACACTAAATATCGGCCATTATCACGAAATGAGTGAGGCTGAAACTGAAATTTTTAAGCTCGCCGAAAGCTATTCGAACCAGGCTATCATCAAACAATTTTCGAAAAAGAAGGAAACGCCGAAAGATTTTTTTATACAGCTCGATAAAAAACTACTCGACGAATCCATCAGGCCTTTTATCGAACGCACACTTTCGAAAATATTAGACATTCTGCTTCAAAACAATATTCCTTTTTATAACGGCAAAGGAGGCTCCAATCTGTATGCCGAAGATAAAATAGTGATTGAAAAGGAGAGCCCGCTTACTTCGTTAAAATTTACCCGCAGCAATGAAGGTACTCAATACAAACTCCGTGTTTTTCATAATAATCAGGAAATTAAACTAAATAATGCCTCAAATGTAATACTTGTAAATGATCCCTGCTGGTACCTGGCAGGCACAAAACTGGTTAAGTTCAATGAGCAGATCAGCGGTAAATTGTTGCTTCCATTTAAAAATAAAGACTTTGTTAATATTCCGAAACATATTGAAAACCAGTACTTCAGCACTTTTATCCGCAAAATTGCCAACCGCTGCGATATTGAGGCCGAAGGTTTTAAAATCAATGACCTTCAATATCAGCCTTCGGCCATACTTTCGCTCGAAGCCGACTGGCAAGGCCGTAAAGCCTTGATACTTCAGTTTCAGTATGGCGATAAAGTTTTACTGGCTAACAACCCGCAACGTACTTTTACAACACTGCTTGCTGACGAAAGCGGGTTTATTTTTAACCGTTTCAAACGTAACCTTGCATGGGAAGCTGCACAGGTAAGTTTCCTTAAAGCCAAAAACCTGAAACAGGTTGAAGCAACTTTTATTATTAACGGCGACAAAACCCTGATTAACCATGATTACCGGATGATCGAATGGCTGGCGGAAAATCATACCGATTTACTCAATCATTCCTTTGTTATTAAACAGCCTGAAAATAAAAAGTTTTTATTCGAGATTCCGGTTCTGGACGTAAAACTGGATACAGGTTTGGACTGGTTCGATGTAATGGGAACGGTGGTGGTCAGAGGTATTGAAATTCCGTTTATCAGGTTTAAAAATCACATTATCAATAATATAAAAGAGTACGAATTGCCCTCCGGCGAAATTGTGATACTGCCCGACGAATGGTTTGCGAGGTTTCAGGATATTATGATGTACTCGAACGAGAAAAACAATACCCTTCGCGTAAGCAAACATCACTATAAGCTTTTAGCATCCATTCCCAATGCAGAAGTAGAACAACTCATAAATTCGATTTCATTTCCGGAACATATTCAACTGCCCGGACTCACCAATGTAACACTCCGGCCCTACCAGCTTGCCGGGTATTACTGGATGCATTCGCTGCAGCGGCATGGCCTGGGCGGAATACTTGCTGATGATATGGGACTGGGAAAAACCCTGCAAACTATTGCTTTGCTCGCATCTTGCTATCCCAAAAGTGAAACTGGAAATGAAACTGACCTTCCGGCTCCTGCCAGGCTATCGGGGTCAACCTCCATACAACTTGATTTATTTGCACAACCCGAAATAAAAGCAGATATCCCTGCCACTGAGCCTAAACCAAAACCAATCAGTGGCCATGCAACAAGCCTTGTTGTGCTGCCCTCCTCACTTATTCACAACTGGTACAATGAGTTAAAACGCTTTGCGCCCTGGCTGAGAGTTTACATTCATGTGGGAAGTAACCGGGTAACAAACCTCAGGACTTTCAAACAAAATGATATTATTTTAACCACTTACGGCACGCTTCGTAATGATATTGAAATTTTCGGCCAATATATTTTCAGATATATAATACTGGATGAAAGCCAGACTATAAAAAATCCGGATTCGAAATCAACCCAGGCTGTTTTCAGTCTTCAGGGGATTAACCGCATGGTGCTTACAGGAACGCCGCTTCAAAACTCCTTGTCCGACATATGGTCGCAGTTCAATTTCCTGAATCCGGGAATGTTAGGCTCGCATCCGCATTTTATGAAATACTACGCAGCACCCATAGCCAAAAACCCGGATGATACTGTTGCCGAAAAACTTAAAAACCTTATCAGTCCGTTTATACTGCGGCGGACCAAGGAGGAAGTGGCACCTGAACTTCCACCCATTACCGAAACAGCTGTTTACTGTTCAATGACTGATGAACAGCAAAGCATGTACGAAGCCGAAAAATCAAAAATCAGGAATAGTATCCTTGAGAAATTTGAATCGGAAGGAACAAAAAACACAGCAGTTATGGTATTGCGGGCGCTGATGCTTTTAAGGCAGTTAGCCAACCATCCGCGCATGATTGATTCCAGTTCGGAAGCCGGAAGCGGAAAATTCAGTGAAGTAACCGAAAGCCTCGAAACCATACTTGCCGAAAATCACAAAGTACTTGTATTTTCATCCTTTGTAAGGCATCTGAAACTGCTTGAGGAATTCTGCATCAATGCCGGGTACAAATATGCCATGCTTACCGGGGCAACCACCAACCGCGAAAAAGTGATCGATTCGTTTAAACAGAAAAGCGATATACAGTTGTTCCTGATTTCGCTTAAAGCCGGCGGTGTAGGACTTAACCTTACAGAGGCCGATTATGTCTTTATCCTCGATCCCTGGTGGAACCCGGCAGCCGAAATGCAGGCGCTCAACCGTGCACACCGAATTGGACAGGATAAAAATGTGTTTGTTTACCGCTTTATTACCAAAGACACCGTGGAAGAAAAAATTGTTCAGTTACAACAAAAGAAAAAGGATCTCGCCGATTTGTTTGTAACCTCCGATTCAACCATAGCCGGAATGACTCAGGATGAAATTATGGCAATTTTTTTCTGAAAGGAATTATACCACCCCTGTAGCGAATAATATATTACAACTATCTGTTTTTCTGCATTTTGACATTGCTTACTATTTTGGTTTAACCGGCATGTAGTCCGTTCAGCTACATACAAAACAGCTATCCGGCCACAACATTTGTGCATTTTGAACTACAATTAAAACAGTACTTCCGCTATAGCCATAGCAGCCGATTACAAATAATTTTGTTTCGTGATTTCGCATCTTCCAGCCATCGGTATTATGGCTGTCCTTGGCAGGGATTGAACATAATATACAGCTGAATAAAACGAATTTCCACGTTTAGCATAGGCTTAACGGTTTGACATGTGATAAGTATCGTTTAGGGTGCGTAAAAGAAGTATTTGAGTACAATACGCACAAAAGATCACATTCGAAAAAATCAACTAACCTCATCATAAACAAAGCATTACAATGAAAAACAAAATTCTCATTATCGACGATGAACAGAGCATCCGTTTGCTTCTCGAAAATTTTCTTTCAAAAAATTATGATGTTATCAGTAAAAGCGATGGTATTGAAGCACTTGAGTGGCTTGAAGGTAACCTCCCTGATCTGATTATCTGTGATTTGCAAATGCCCAATATGGATGGATATGTATTCCTCGAAAAAGTGCGTCAGCGAGGATTTACCAAACACACGCCGATAATAATGTTGTCAGGAGTTGAAACCAGCAAGGAGCGGGTAAAATGTTACAGAATTGGCGCTCAGGATTTTCTGGCCAAACCTTTTAATCCCGAAGAGCTTGGAGAGCTGATTAGAAAAAACCTCCACCCTATTCATTATGCTATGGAATGGTAGTAGCGGGATTTGCCTGCCCTGCCTGAAATACCAACCGATTCATTTTTTTTGAATTAAGTCATTATGGAAAAAGAAATAAGCATACTATATATTGGAAGTTCACCTGCCAGTATTGAAGTTTTTAAATCGGAACATATAGCGCTTTCCATTGCCGGCAATGTGCTGGAGGCTGTAAATTACCTGAAATTGCAGAGGCAACCAGACGCTCTATTTTGCGAAGCGGTATTTTCGGGAGGCACCTGGGATGAATTGCACGATTATGTTCGTAAAAACCCTGAATTTAACAAAGTAGCATTTATCCTGCTTACGCCTGAATTCAAAGGGAAAGTTTACCAGGCTGCCCTGAATAAAAGACTTGATGATTATTTTGTACATCCGATCCCTTCGTCCGAAAACATCATCAGCCGGGTGCAGTTTTTAAAAGAATTCAGGAAAAAAGCTCCCGCGACTCTTCCAGCCGATGCGAAAGAGGATAATTATACGATGCCTCTTTCAAAACGCATTTTCGATGTGGTGGTAGCCTCCGCGGCACTTATTGCTTTATCGCCATTGCTATTGATTGTTGTTATTGCCATAAGGCTCGAATCGAAAGGGAAAGTGTACTATACTTCAAAACGTGTAGGCCGCGAACCGTTCGATTTTTATAAGCTCCGGTCCATGCGCACAGGAGCCGATGCGGAACTTAACAAACTTGCAAAAAATAATAACCAGTATAAGATTGCATCGGACCAAACGGATATCGATTTTTCAAAGCCTTGTCCGCGATGCGCTGAATTAAAGGACGGAGAAACCTGCTCGCCTGTTTTGCACATTGGATTAAATACTATTTGCGACGATTGGTACAATATCCAGAAAAAGGAGGTTGCCCGATCGAAATCGGCATTTATCAAAATTGTGAATGACCCGCGTATTACCAAAGTGGGTAAAATTATACGCAACACCAGTATTGATGAGCTTCCACAACTTATTAACGTAATTAAAGGTGATATGTCAATTGTTGGCAACCGGCCATTACCTGTTTACGAAGCCGAACAACTTACCCTGGGATTAATTTCGAAACGTTTTCTGGCCCCGGCCGGTATTACCGGTTTGTGGCAGGTTGAGCTGAGGGGCAATGGCGGAGTAATGTCGGAAGACGAGCGTAAACGCCTCGACAACCTGTATGCCGAAAATTTTGTTAACGGGAACTACTCTTTCTGGTACGACATGAAACTGATTTTGCGAACGGTACCGGCCTTGTTTCAAAAAGATACTGTGTAACTGCTACTTTAAACAATTTATTGATGAAATTCCTGCTCATAAGTATTCTGGTCGTAGTTTGTCTCAGATTTATGCCCTTACAGGCTAATGCCCAAACTGCCACGCCAGTTGAAACGCATACGGTTTACGATAGCATTTCCATCCCTCCGTTAAGTATGATGATTGACTCAGCCATAGCACACAATGCAATGCTGAGATTTTTTGAGCATAGCATTGATGCGAAAAAAAGCAGTCTCAGTGCCGAAAGTAAATCATGGACAAAGAGTTTTGGTATTCAGGCCGATGTACGCTACGGTTCTTTTAATAACTTTTCGACAAATACGGCAGAAGGCCAAAGTCCGTCGCTGTTAGCGACAGCAACCAATCAAACCAACTTTGGGGTTGGTGCATATGTAAAACTACCGCTTTCCGATTTTATTAACCGAAAAAACTTTATACAACTGGCTAAAGCAGAGGTTTATCAGGCCGAAAGCATGGCCGAGGTTCAGCGTGATGAAATCAGGCAGATAGTAATAAAACAATATAACGAACTGCTTCTGAAAATTTCGCTGCTACAGATAAAAGCTAAAAATCTGGAAACATCGCGTATTAATTTGGTAATGGCCGAAAAAGAATTTCAAAACGGTATCATACCGATTGGCACATATTCCAGTATATCCCAAACGGCCGGCAACACAGAAATCACTTTTCAGGAAGCAATGTCAGAGTTCAAAACGGCATATATGATCCTCGAAGAAATTGTTGGCTTTAAATTCAACATAAAAATACAATAACCCCACCGGATGAATATAATTGATTTCATAAGGATACTGCGCAAGCATATAGTTTTACTGGTTGTTACTCCACTCCTGCTGGCGGCAATGGTTACGTATATGACCCGGAAACCTGATTTAAAATTTGGTTCTGAAACCACACTTTATACAGGTATTGCAACAGGTTCGAGCGTGGAGATTAACAAAACCATAAATTCCCTTGCTTCGAATACCTCTTTTGATAACCTTATTAACGTTATTAAATCGCGCGAAACTCAACAGGAAGTTTCAATCCGGTTGCTTACACAACATCTTTTACTCGAAAAAGCTGATCCGCGATACATCTCTGACAGGCATTTTGCTGATCTGAAAAGTATTACGCCAAAGTATTTTATGCAGCTTATTGTAAAAAACACTGTTACAGCCAAGCCATCATCAAAACCCGAGGTTGCTGAACCCGACAAGGATGCAGCCGATACTTCGACAGTTAGCGAAACCTTTTCATTTGAAGCAAAAGATGACTCGTTGAAACCATCATGGTTGCCAGCATCTACAGATCAGGGTGCTTTCGAACAGACTGTTAAAAATATCACTGATTACATGAAAAGCAGCGATACTAATTTTGTTTACCGGTTATTGAATTTTTCGCATCCGCATTATTCTATAAGTGCTGTTTCAGCAGTTAAAGTGCAGCGAATTGGAATCAGCGATCTCGTGAGTTTGAAATATCAAACTGACGATCCGGCCATTTGCCAGCAAACACTTGAGTTCATGACACAAGTATGTATTAAAAATTACCGGCTTTTTAAAGAAAACCGTTCAGATGCGGTAGTAAAATATTTCGAATTTCAGCTGAAGCTGGCAGCCTCGCGACTTACCGTTGCTGAAGATAAGCTGCTAAAATTCAACACCGACAATAACATTATTAACTATTACGAGCAAAGTAAGGCTGTAGCAGGTGTAAAGGAACAGCTTGATCTGGATCTCAACAGTAAAAAAGTACATCTTGCAGGAGTAACTGCTGCAATCGCACGTCTTGAAGAAAAGCTTGGCAACCAGCAACTTATACAGTTAAAAAGCTCAAAAATAATTGAATTGCGTGATCAGCTGGGAGCACTCAGTTACCGGATTGCATCCATCGAAAACAAAGATTCAATCAGTGCCAAAGAAATTGTAACCCTTTCGGAACTGAAAAACCAATCCGAAAAACTTAAAAAGGACATACAGGAAGCTGTTAGCGAATTGTATAAATATGGAAATACAACTGACGGGCTTCCGCTAAGTTCAACACTTTCCGAGTGGATTGCAAATATAATAGAAGCAGAAAACAGCAAGGCCGGCCTTGTTGTAATGACTCAGAAAATCATTGATTTCCAGAAACAGTATGCCATTTACGCTCCCGCCGGTGCCAACCTAAAAAGAATAGAAAGAGAAATATCTGTTGCTGAACAGGAATTCCTGGAAATATTGCATGGATTAAACCAGGCGAAGCTGAAAATGCAGGATAATGAGCTCTCTGCAAACCTTAAAGCCATTGATCCGCCATATTATCCTATAACACCAACCCCGGGCAACCGCAAACTGCTTGTGGTAATTGGTGCATTGGTCGGTTTCCTGATAGTGCTCCTCAGCGCCCTGTTAATGGAATATTTCGACGAATCGCTGAAAAATCCGGAAAAAGCCTCCGGGATAATTAAAATACCCTTACTGGGAATTTTTCCGAAAATACTACTCAAAGTCCCGAATACCAATTTCCTTTTTATTACAAACCGTTTGCTGGAAATTGCAATTCAAAATATTGAGCTGTACACTAAGGTAAGCAAATCCGAAAAAAGCAGCAAAACAATATTAATATTCAGCACTTTAGGTGGTGAGGGGAAGTCGGCAATTGCAGGAAACCTTGCTCAGAAACTAAAATTGCAAGGGAAAAAAGTACTTGTTCTGAATTTCTCGCACGAAGCCTTGCTTAAAACAGAGACTACCCAGATTGGATATACCGAAGTAGCTGCTCCGGCCAAACCTGTTGCCAAAATAAAAGGGAAACAACGTATGTCTGTAATCAGTTGGATATTAGGATACCCCGACTCGCGGATCAATTTCGAAAGCCCGTTTCTCGAAAGTTCAGAAAAACGCCTGGAAGCAGGAGAGTATTTTGTGTACACTGTTAACGAAAAGTTCTATTCTGCTAAAAACTACACCGATATTCTTGAACAGAATTCCTTTGAATTGGCTTTTGTTCCCGACTATGTAATAATTGAATTGCCGCCAATTCTGTACTTCCCTTACCCGGTTGAACTGGTACCAGATGCCGATATTCCAATAATGGTATGCCGCGCTAACAGGGTTTGGTCCAATGCCGACCAGGCCGCTCTGGATGTATTAATGAAACTAACGGATAAACAAACGCACTTTTTCCTGAATGGTGTTGAAATACCCGTAATCGAATCCGTTTTAGGCGATTTACCCAAAAAGAGAAGCAGGTTGCGCAGGTTGTTGAAAAAACTTTTTCGCTTAGAGTTTTATGCGAAAAATCACATTTAACGATAACCCAAGCATATTGATCAGGATGAGATGATGGTTTTAATGAACCATTATGAAAATCTTTACGCTTTATCCGAATTCCGAAAGATAACGTACTGCACCAGCACCAAGATACTACTGCGAATAAATTCAAATTATGCTTACCCAACAGAATCCATTCGAAATCACATCAGGATCCAACAAACTGACAAAACCCGGATACATTATCTTAATAGTGTGTATCACGGTTATTTCGGCTTTTGTGATTAGTAAAATGGAAGTTATTGGCGGGCTGGTTCTTATGGTTCTGCCCATTGTTTTTATATCTCTGTATTATTTATTCAATTACCCTATTCTTGGACTTTACAGCGCCATTGTATTTGGGTTTTTAATACTTGGGATAAACAGGTATGTTTCGGGTGTACAGATGGGCATAGTGTTGGATGGATTGCTAATAATCACCTATATAGCTCTTTTCTTTAATCGGTTTCACAACCGGATTGATTTTTCGCCGGCAAAAAAAGACATCACACTTATTGCCTTTATATGGACCTCTTATTTTGTGTTTGAGTTTATAAACCCCGAAGCTGTAAGTTCAGAAGCCTGGTTTGCAGGAAGGGGATTGGCTTTATACATGATGTTAATTGTCCCTTTGACTTTACTCTTTATTAATACAAATAAAAAATTAGATGTCATTTTTCTTTTGTGGGGTATTTTATCCCTGCTGGCTACGACCAAAGGAATAATGCAAAATACCTTAGGCGTTGATTATGCCGAAAGGAAATGGCTGAACGAAGGAAATGCCTTAACTCACATTCTGTTCGGGAAGCTAAGGGTTTTTTCATTTATGAGCGACGCAGGTCAGTTTGGGGCTAACCAGGGTTATTCGGCTGTTGTTGCAAGTATTGTTGCTTTTGTTCAGAAAGATCGCCGGATGAAATTGTTCTTTATTGTAGTTGCATTGATGGGGTTTTACGGATTGGTGATTTCCGGAACCCGCGGTGCACTGAGCGTTCCATTTGCCGGTCTGGCCGCATTTTTTATCCTGAAAAAGGATAAAGTGGCATTGATTGCAGGGTTTATATTGATTGCATCATTTTTTATTTTTTTCAAATATACTTTTATTGGCCAGGGTAACCCTGAAATCCGGAGGATGCGATCAGCTTTTGATCCGGAGGATGCATCGCTGCAAGTGCGTCTCGACAACCAGAAAAAGCTTAAAACGTACCTGGCAACCCGTCCTTTTGGCGGTGGCATTGGTCATGCAGGCGGGAAAGCCCGGAAATTTGCCCCTAACGCATTTTTATCCAATGTGCCTCCCGATAGCTGGTATGTATTAATATGGGCCGAACAAGGTATTGTGGGCTTAATACTTCACCTGATGATTCTCTTCTACATAATTATAAAAGCTTCTTTTAAAATTATGTTCCGAATACGCGACCCGATTGTGAAAATGAAAATGGCAGCCCTGGTCTCCGGAATGTTCGGAATTATGATTGCCTCTTACGGAAATATGGTTTTAGGTCAAATGCCAACCAGTGTGTTAATCTATATGTCAATGGCCCTGATGTTAAATTCCGAAGTTTTTGAGGCTGATGCCGCCAGGGAAAATCTGAAATTGAACGTAGCCGTGTAAAATCTGAAAACTGCACCCGCAAGCAGTTTAAAAAAATATGATTTAAAGGAACTGAATAATTATGAGTGTAAATCAGCTAAAAGCCGGTGCTGTATTATCCTATGCAATATTGGGATTGAGCAATGTTGTCGGGTTACTTTATACTCCGTATATGCTCCGCATGATGGGACAGAGCGAATATGGCTTGTATTCGCTGGTTGCCTCTGTGGTTGCTTACCTTACTATTCTCGATCTGGGAT
>CAZBZA010000046.1:8151-15090 GCA_964495865.1 uncultured Lentimicrobiaceae bacterium | reverse complement strand
AACGAAGGTATGGACCGTTTCCATAATCCTGAGTTTACACAGATGGAACTTTATGTGGCTTATAAAGACTACGAATGGATGATGGATACCGTTGAAGAAATGGTTGAACGCATAGCCATCGATTTGCACGGAACCACAAAAATTCAGGTTGGAACGAATGAAATAGATTTCAAACGCCCGTGGAAGCGATTCACTATGTTCGAAGCCGTGCAGCACTTTACCGGTGTAGATATTTCGGAAATGAGCGAGGACCAGCTTCGCGAAACCTGCAAAAAGTTCAATATTGCCACCGACGAAAGTATGGGCAAAGGCAAACTGATCGACGAACTTTTTGGGGAAACAGCTGAGCCAAAACTTATTCAGCCAACGTTTATCACCGATTACCCTGTCGAAATGTCGCCTCTTGCCAAAAAGCACCGCAGCAAACCCGGCTTGGTTGAGCGTTTCGAAGCCATTTGCAACGGCAAGGAACTCTGTAATTCGTTCAGCGAGTTAAATGATCCAATTGATCAGCGTGCCCGTTTCGAAGAGCAGCTCGAACTGGGAAAACGCGGCGACGACGAATCCATGGTTCTCGACGAAGATTTCCTCCGTTCGCTCGAATATGGTATGCCGCCAACAGCTGGTCTGGGAATAGGAATCGACCGTTTAACCATGATTATGACCAACCAGCAGTCCATACAGGACGTGCTGTTTTTCCCGCAGATGCGCCCCGAAAAAGCAGTTGTTGCCCAGGGAGCCACCGACGAAGAATTCGTTGCTTTGGGAGTACCGGCCGAATGGGTTCCTGTATTGCGCAAAGCCGGCATTAAAATGCCTGCCGACTTAAAAGAAGCCAATCCCAATAAGCTGCTTCACGAACTCAGCGGAATGCGCAAAAAACTGAAACTCGAAATCCCATCACTGCGCCTTGAAGAGGTGAGTGGGTGGTGCGGGAAATAAAGTTTGTGGATCAGATTGAATTATTTTCAATTTTATAAAAATTCAGAACGCCAGGCATTGCCTGGCGTTTGCTATTATAGCCTCATCTCACCCTATTGCGAGGGGAATCTGTGGGATGGAATTATTTAGTTTTAATAACTTTATTTGAAACCATGTACTCACCTGCCTGTAGCCAGCAATAATATATCCCTGCCGGTAGCATCTCCGCATTCCACAACACTTCATGTTCTCCGGATTGCCAGCAGGCATTTACAGGTTTTGCAATCAGACGGCCACAATTGTCGAAAATAAAAACATTTACCAGTGCCGGTTCCTGAAGAGAATATTTTATTGTTGTTGAAACTTTTACAGGATTTGGAAAAATAGAAATGCCGGAATTCACGTTTTGCGATCCGAAATCTTCAATCCCAACTGTGTGCTGTTCATAAGCCCCAATATCAACTTTGCCTCCCCATGGACGGACCGCTCCGTCAATATCAAAGCCTGGGCAGCATATACTGCCGCCATCACTGCATATATAATCGGCCGTTCCATGGTTAATACAATAACTATAGGGCGAAATTGTAATCCAGTATGGATTGGTGATCAATGGGTTCATGCTTGTATTTCCGCTTCCATCCTTATAATTTCCGGAGATCATACCGGGGATTATTACTGAATAGGCAATTTCAGCCTGATCAGTATCTGACAATGAAATTTCGTTTGCCATTGCCGCAGTATCGTTCCAGAAAATTGTATTAATAATTACTGGCTTTGCATCATGTGAGAATAAAGAACCACCGCGTGAAGTAGCCATGTTTCCATAAAAGGAATTGTTGATCAGGCAGGCCATATGTTTTGCAGCCTGATTTTTATCTTTATCAAGATAAATTGCACCTCCGTAGCTGGCCGAATTCATGCTGAATATGTTGTTCTGCAATCGGACAGGCACACCAATGGAAGCAATGGCTCCACCTGTTAATCCTGTGTTTTTACTGAATAAATTGTTTTCGATTACTATGGGTGTTGCATCAGGATTACTGGTAACGTTTTGTAATCCTATCCCTCCACATCCAAAGTTGCTTGAATTACCAACGAAAGTATTTTTCATTATCACGGTTCCAGGCAAAGGATTAAATACACCCAGTCCGCCACCGCCGTCCAACAATGCTCTTCCATCAGCCTTATTTCCGGTTACTTCGTTATTTGAAAAAACGGCATTGCATCCCTCTAATACAGCACCTCCGCCATAGGCCAGAAAAGCTTTTGACACATTGTTCTTTATAATATTGTTTTGAATACTCATAGTTGGCACCACAGCCCATTCAAAAGCAGAAATACAATGAATTCCGGCGCTCAGAGCCCAGTTATATCCTAAACCTATGGCTGTATTATCGCTTATTATATTTCCTGTAATCCGGGAGTTATAGGCGGTGTAAATACCGGCTCCGATTGATCCCATGTTATCAGAAATAATAGTATTGTGATCGATTACATTGTTTTCGATCACAACCCAGCAGTCGGAATTTTCAAAATCAGTGCATATAGCGCCCCCGATTGAATTTTCGCCATTCACAGGCTGGGTGTCGTCAATGATATTGTTGGAAATATGGTTATTGATTATTTTGGCACCGGAAGATGCTATAAAAATACCTCCACCTTCGCGATCCATCCAGCGTGGATTGTAGGTGCCGGAACCATGAGTGATCATAAATCCACATAGGATTGAGGTAGTGTCCTCGCCGGATATAAAATATACTACCGAAGCTTCGTCTTTATTAGGAAGCCTCTGGCCGTCAATAATGGTCCTGTCTATATGGCTTTTATTCCCATCAATTAGGAATTCGCTGGCCACTATTAATGGTTTTTTTCCTTTAAAACTGATCTGTTCGTAATACGTACCTTCTGATACCAGAACCGTATCGCCGGGATTTGCTGCGTTTATCCCTTGCTGAATAGAAGGAAAATCAGCCGGCACATGAATGGTTTGTGCCTGCAATAATGCTGTAATTGCAAAACTGAAACAAAAAAGTATCAGGTTTTTCATGACTTTGGTTTTTAACTCATCCTTTTTTTTTAGATTCTGTTGGGAGTATAATAATTTGGAAACCAGAAGAACTTGTATCAGGGAATGAGAATTAATTGATTTTAATAATTTTATTCGAAACTACTTTATCTCCTGCCTGAAACCAGCAATAATAGATCCCTGCCGGCAGATTTGCGGTATTCAGTTCCAGTTTGTGCTTTCCATATAACTGGTATGAATTTGTAAGTTCATTGATTTCCTGACCCAGGTTGTTAAAAAGCTGTATTTTAACCTGTAATGACTCTTCCAGCGTGTATTCAGCTGTTATCGTATGGGTGAAAGGGTTTGGATAATACGTAATATCGCATTCGAATTTTTCAGGAGGCATACACTTGTTTTCATACTCGTATGCGCCATAATCAACGATTGATCCTTGAGGACGCCCAGCGCCGGTTATATCGTGATCGGGGCAGAGGTATGTTTTACCGCTTTGGTCTATATAGGTTAAAGCAGCAAAGTTTTCGCAATTGGTTGATGGAGAAAGTGTAAGCAACACCGGATCGCTGAATTGTATGCAGTCCGCAATATTACCACCCCCATCAATTAGTTTACCGAAAATTAAGGTTGGATTCACTATGGTGTAAGCTATTTCAACGGTATCGGCATATATTTCAGGGCCTTCAATAGCGTTATTGTTGCAGAAAACAGAATTGATAATTAAAGGCAAAGCGTTGGTAGCGTAAACGGCCCCTCCCATAAATTCAGCTGTGTTCCCATAAAAGGAATTATTGATCAAAATTGCCATGTGGACGCCCGGATGGGAGTCATTTCTCCAGAAAAAAGTCGCGCCACCTTTATCTGCATGATTCCCGCTGAAGACATTATTTTGTAAATTCACAGGAGCATTAATTGATACTATTGCTGCTCCATTCTGCGCATAATTTTCAAGGAAATAGTTGTTTTCAACCAGTACCTGGTTATCCAAAGGTTCATTATTCTGCATTCCAAGTGATCCTCCCCAACGGTTACTGATGTTTCCTTTAAAAATATTATTACGCACAACACTTCCCTGAACAGGCTGATATAAATACAAACCCGAAACTCCGCCGGATTTAGTGGCTGTTTGAACTTTGTTATAGGATACTAAATTTTCCGAAAACACTACTGACACATCAGAGGCATAAACCGCAGCCGAATTTGCCAGGTTGAATTGTGATTGCGCCAGGTTATATTCGATGGTGTTGTGGTCAAATTGAACTTTGACGGAATTTCCCCAGGATGGATCAGTACCGCAGCCGATTCCCCCTCCATGAGCGGTTCCGTTAACTATTCCGGTGCAGGTATTATGTGAAATAATGTTGCAAGAGATCCGTGTGTTGTAGCTTGTAGCTATTCCTCCGCCATAAGCATACGAATATTTCGAAATGCAAAGGTTGCTGTCAATTGTATTATTTTCAATGATCAGCCAGTATATGCCTTCATCCCAGTCTGTGCCAATGCCTGCTCCAAATGCTCCTTCATTATTTGATGAACACGTGTCGCCGAGTAGGTTATGTGTTATTCTATTGTAAATTATTTTAGCGCCGGCATCCGAAATAAATATACCTCCGCCCTGACGATCATTTAAATTCCCATAGGCAAAGGTTCCCCTGCCGTATTGTATCGTAAATCCACATAGTATTGAGGTTGTGTCCTCGCCTGACGTGAAATACACCACCGAAGCATAATCCCTGTTTTGCAGCTTGCTTCCGTCGATTATTGTCCTGCTGATATGCTGCGGATTACCATCCATTATAAACTCACTGGCTACTATCAATGGTTTTTTCCCAAGGAAACTGATCTGTTCGTAATATATGCCTTCAGCTACCAGGACAGTGTCGCCGGCATCTGCAGCATTTATTCCTTGCTGGATGGTGTGATAATCAGCGGGTACATTAATAGTATCTGCTTCCAATGAAAATGAGTAAATGTTCAGAAAGCAGTAACAAATAAGTAAAAATCGTTCTACTTTCATGGCCGGGAGTTATTTAGGTTAAAAAATCTACATAATGATTTATTAAATGAAGAAATCACCTGGTCCGCAAACTGTCAATAAAAAAATCACCCATTCAGTTTAGCATTCTGTTCAAGCCATGTTATGTTATTTCTGCTGTATTAATAGTCTCAATAGTCCGTTAGCAATTTTCAAAGGCGTCGTAATCAATAATATACAAAATCAAGCCTTTGCGCCCTAATGTGCTGGTAATCTGCGACTTTTTGGTTTGCGTCTTTGCGGTAAATAAAAATCTAACGGAGTAATGTAGTCTGTTTCAGCGATTAATGGTTTTATTCGTTTAATAAGTAACATTCAGCCTGAACAATAAGGTCGTCGTTTGATTCCGAAAGACAGTGCGATATTTTCTCGCAAACCATGTCCTCATTGCCCGAACAGTATCCCTGATACCTGCATATCAGTTTTTGATTTTTGTCAAAAAGCAAGGTGTAAGGAGCATCAGTAACGCCAAGTGCCCTTTTGAAATCACCGTTTGTATCAATGTAGGTGTCGAATTCCCATGCTTTCCCTTGTATTAAAGGCTTTACGTAGCTGTAACTTCCTCTGCAATCAATACACACGGCCACCAGGTTAACACCGCTTTCTTTTAAGCGGGAAATCCATGCCGACTGCATGTTTTCAAGGTTATCGCAACATTTAGTGTCGTAGGATTTCCAGAAAATCAATACCACCGGAAGGTTGTGGTTGAATATCTCACTTGATTTAACAATTTTCCCGTCCACATTCCGGAGTTCGGTATCTGAAAAGAAATTTTGAGCCGCTAACCATTCTGTAAAGCAGCCTAATAATAAAAAAAGCAAAAAAGATTTCATGATACAAGAGTTTTAAGTTGTTTTAAAATGTCCCTGATCATTTCTCCTTATACACTCAAACTGTAATTTTATTTCGAGTTGCTTTTGTTAAATTAATCATTTACAGTACAGTAGAAAAATTTGAGAATTGTAATACAAAGGTAACACTGATACTAAAATACTATTCCGGATCAGGCGATAGAATAAATTGAATTCAGCAAATACAGAATAATAGTTTTGCATAATTTGTAAATCCGGACGATAAATCACTTAACGTTATTAATATGTACTAAATGCAATACGTGATTTTTGTTCATACACATGCAACCTATAAGCCCTATAAATACCCTTTGCTTTTAAATAGTTGCGTATGAAAGTATTTGTTTCGGCTATGCTATTGATTTTCATTATTTTAGCCGAAAGTACAATTGCTCAGAATAAAGAGGATATCATTTACATGCATAATGGAAGTATCCTCCGTGGGAAAGTAACCGAAAACACACCCGGCAAGCAGGTAAGCATCGAAATTGCCGGACGAAACAGGATTGTGGTCCCTGACTCATCAGTAAAAATAATACTGATAGATCAACATGTTCCTGCAAGGGATCGCGAAAACAAAGCTTCATCTGTCGAAATGGCTGCCAGCGTAAGCTTTTTCGGCGGATCGAAAAATTCGGCAGGATGCAGTTTTATCACTTCCTACCGGTTTCCGTTTCGCCTTTCAACTGGAGTGGGAATTGGTAACGAATGGTTCGATCGCCAGCAGATTCCATTTATTGCCGATGTTAAATACAGTTTCCTGAAAGGATCGTGGTCACCATACGTTTATGGCCAAACTGGTTATGCTATACCTTTATCAAAAAAAGAGGAAGGCGACAATATGTGGTATAATCCCGGTGTTGAATATTATGGCGGTGTGCTGGCAGGCATCGGCGGAGGCATGAGGTTTGATTTTGCTGGCCATAATGCGCTGATATTCAGTGTTGGATATCGCTACCAGAAAACCAAAACCGTTACCGACAACAATTATTGGAGCTCTTCGTCCTACCTAGAGGAAACGATAAAATACGACGAATACAACAGGATGACTTTTTCAGTCGGTTTCCTCTTTAACTAGTCTTTTCGTAAAGACGCGATGCTCGCGTCTC
>CAZBZA010000046.1:0-8051 GCA_964495865.1 uncultured Lentimicrobiaceae bacterium | reverse complement strand
GTAAAGACGCGATGCTCGCGTCTCTCTAAAGCCCTGAAACAAGAAACAAGAAACAAAAAACAACCTCTCAACAATAAAATAAAATGAAAACCAAGAAACTTTTCCTTTCCGTCCCACTGATGATCCTCATGCTGCTGAGCATAGTTTCATGCAAGGACACTTCGGTCGAATACCGCAAATATGTAGCCAATGTGCCACAGTATATGACCTATGATGAGATGCGTAAACCTGCCAAATCGGTTGCTGCCTCTGCAATCGAAAGTGCCGGAAAAATATACATCAAGGACAATTACCTGTTTGTAAACGAAAAATACAAGGGAATCCATGTGTTTGACAATACAAATCCGGCTTCACCAGTAAATGTTACGTTTTACGATATTCCCGGCAACGTTGACCTTGCCATCAGCGGCAATTTTCTGTATGCCGACAACTACACGGATTTGGTAGTTCTGGACATTTCCAACATAACCGCTCCTATAGAAACTGCCCGTATAAAGGATATTTTTCCGTATACCATTCCCGAAACTACCGAAGTTTACCCGATCAGTGAAATTGACGAGGAAAAAGGTGTAATTGTAGGATGGCAGGTAAAGGAAGTTACTGAAGAAATAAAAGAAGGACAATCGTATCCATATTATTTTTTCGATAAAGGCACCAACAACTTTATGCGCACGGATGCCACTGGCGTTGGCGCGCCTTCAACCACACAAACTGTCGGAATCGGCGGATCAATGGCCAGGTTTATTGTTAACGCCGACGAGTTTTACGGTTTGAACCAAACGGATATGCAAGTGATCAATATCAGTGAACCTTCGAGCCCGGTAGTCGGAATCAAAATAGATTTGCAGCGTATGGTCGAAACTGTTTTTATCGACAGCAACTACCTTTTTATAGGAACACAAACCGGTATGCTGGTGTATGATATCACTAATAAGCGCAACCCTGTTTACAAATCGGAGTATAACCATTTTCAAAGCTGCGACCCGGTTGTGGTTCAGGATAATATCGCATACGTAACCCTTCGCGCCGGCAACCGCTGCGGAAACTGGCAGAACGTTTTGGATGTAATTGATCTGCAAAATATTGCGAATCCTGTACTTTTGAAAAGCTACCCTATGACGGAACCTTACGGATTGGGTATCGACAATAAAACACTCTTTGTTTGCGACGGATCAGCCGGTTTGAAAATATTTGATGCCACCGATCCTATGCAGGTCGATCAGCATGTGCTGAAACAATACAGTGAATTGAAAGCATTTGATGTAATTCCTTTCGGAAATATACTTATTATGATAGCCGAAGACGGAATATATCAATACGCGTATTCCGACCTTCAGAATATCACTCAGCTGAGCAAAATACCGATAGGAGGGAAGTAATAGATTTTGGAATATAGACCATAGATTACTGATCAACGAATCCGTTCAGGAAATCGGCGAATCAGGCATAAAATTACTATTGTTTTTGTGCCAAAATAATCGACCGGAAGGAGAAGATATCCAGCAATTAGATCTACGACACCACTAAAGACATCGACGGATGTCTTTAGTGGTTATAGATTAAAGTTTTAAAAATTGCCTGCTTGTTACCGAGTTTGAATTTGTGATTTTTAAGATATAGGTTCCTTTCGCCAAATTGCCGATGTTGAGATTTTCATGGACTGACTTTGCCTCACACTTCAGAATTATTCTGCCAAAGCCATCAAATACCGAAATTTTTGATCCAGGTATAAGGTTTTTAATCATCAACACATCTTTTGCAGGAACCGGGTAAACCAGTATGTGTCCTGTTTCCGGATTATCATTAACTTCGGTTATCTGGTGAAGTGAATAGTAATATTCGAGCTTTGAGATATAAATCCATGAACTGCTGCTTTCATCCCATTCGGATGTAATCATTGAAGTCTGATTTCCAAATTGATCATAGGAATATTCACGATTTTGTATTCCAAACCAAATACCTCCTGACCAAAAATATGAAGCTTCTTCAAGCAATTGGCCATCAGTGTGATATTGGTATTCCTCTTTAAATGACCACATCCAGGTCTGAGACCAGCTTTCCCAATTACTGAGTAGGATCTGGGTGGGTTGATTATCTGTGGAATAAGTAAAATCAATTTTTGAATACATTAACCAGCCACTTATTGTTTCTTCCCAAAAACAGGTGATTTGTTCAGTATTATTACCGTATGTGTCAAATACATAAGTATGTCTTGAAAAATGCAGCCATTCATTTGTTTCATTCTTCCAGAGAAATGAAATATCTTCTGTTCGGTTTGATGCTGAATCGTAAGCAAATATCTGTTTGCGAAAGTATATTAAACTATCCATCGATTCGTTGCGCTCATAATTTATAAGTTCAATCAGATTTCCTGAAGTGTTATAGCTATATGTATCTTTCTCTTCATTTTTCCATGAATTCAATACCAGGTCCCAGGTGAAATATGAGTACTCAACAAGATGATAAATACTATCGTATGTGTTTGAATTTTTTTGACTAAAGATCCAATCATTTAAGGTTTCATCCCATTCATAGCCTACCCTTTCTGTTTCCTGTCCAATAATATTATAACTAATTGTCTGTTTGAAGTTCGCATGCCATTCACTCGTTCCTGAATTCCATGAAAAAGATATGATCTCAGTTTTTTGTGAATTGCTATTATATCTGTAATGTGCTTTGTGAAAGGCATTATATGTCATTGAAGTTGAATTCCAGGTATAGTATATTATTTCTTCAATATTTCCATCAGGATAATAGCTTTTTACATTATATTCATTGGGAATAAATACATTCGAATTGGGATTATATGTATCCATTTTATTTTGAATTTCGTTTCCATCATTATTGTATACTGAAACTTCTCTCTGTAATACATCCCAATCAGTTCCTTGCTCATCCCAACCAAACCAGTAAGTAGAATCTTTCAGATACGTTCCGCCATCAGAGCTTTTAATTTTGGTTTCGGTTGCTGCATTTTCTGACCGATAGAACATCTTTGGTAAATATGCCGATTCAAGATTCTTCCCGGGAAATTTTGCATACTTAGCTTGCGACCTTTGTCCTGAATTTTGAATTGGTTGTGCCTCAATAAAGCTGAAACAACAAAAGCTGGCGATAAGCAGAAAAAGGATTTTCATAACTAAAAATTAATGAATGCAGATTATTCTAATATAACAGACACTTGAAAACGGTTTTACCCCTACACTCCTGAAAAATAAATATTGATAATAAGTTTTATCTGCTTCGATTTACCGGATTTTGACGAGTAATTACGTTCTGATCCGCTCAAACCCTTTCCCATACACACCCATCACATTAGTAACCGACATAAACGCGTCGCGGTCAATTTCTTTGATAATGCGGAAAATCTGGCTGGCTTCGGGTTTTTTAACCATTACAAGCAGCACTTTGGTTTGCTCGCCGGTGTACCAGCCTTTGCCATCGATAATGGTTACTCCACGCTGCACTTCCTTGCCGATGCGCTCAGCAATTTCGTCGTAGTTTTTCGAAAAAATAAATATCTGTACCGATTGTTTCGAACCCGTAAACAGCAGATCGATGGTATAGGATGTAATTCCCATGGCTACATAACCGTAAACGATTTTCTCGATGGAGCCAAAAATAAAATACGACGAAGCAATAATAAAAACATCGAGGTAAAGGATAATCCTACCCGGACTGATATTGCGGTATTTATTGATTATCATGGCAATAATATCCGTTCCGCCGGTACTGCCGCCCTGTGTAAATACGATACCAACCCCGGCGCCGCCTAATATCCCTCCCAGAACCGTTGAAAGAAAAGTATCGTTTACAATAGGTTTGGTGATGTATTGCTGAAGTAATGAGAAAAAGACAGTAAGCATTACCACGCTGAAAATGGTTTTTACCACAAAGCCTTTTCCTAAAATTTTTATCGCAAAAACAATAAGTATTGAATTGATAATCAGGTAACTGATGCCAAGAGGAAATCCGCTGGCGTAAAAAATAAGTGTCGAAACACCGGTTATTCCGCCGCCTGTAATCTGGGCAGGGATGAGGAAGGCAGTCCAGCCAAGCGCATTAAGCAGCAACCCGAAAGTAATAATAAGGTGCGCTTTGATGGTGGAAGCATTAATATGTTTAAACATAATTTATCGGTCTTTTTGAATATGATCAGACTTTATCGGATCGTTTTTTTTAAATGCTGAATCCGGGTCAATCTGTTTTCAAAGGTAAAGAAGTTGCAGAAATGTTGTGAAAAAAAACTTCCCCACCTCGCGAACTTACTTTCCTCAAGTAATCCTTTGCATGAACCAATAAATTCAAAACTTTTCTTCCATTCATCAATGCTAATTCCATCAGCTATTGCATGAATGGTGAGATTGTTCAGCTATGGCAGGGAACAGATTCATGCTTAACCGGTTATGATAAAAATTAATTTGGTTAAACAATTTTATGCTGAAAATTGTTAGTTTCTGAATCCGGAAATAAAGTCCTGACTCTGTGGAAGTAATTGAGGCTTTTTTTTAATTGTTAAAAGGAAAAGTTGATTTTTTTTTTTGCTGCACCTGTCCTTGTTTTATTGTTTAACCCAAAATCAGATCGTAAGATGAAAAACGTAGTTAACGCTAAAAGAAATGCGAAATTTTTATTTCCTGTAATTTTTTTCTCATTCACTCTGCTATTGCTTAACTCCTGCAGCAAAGATGAAGAGCCTGACAGTGGCGGCACTCTTGGAGCCATTTCCTGGCCGCAAAAATGGGTGTTTGCAACCGATTATGATGAATCAACATATAAATATGTTTATAACAATGGTTCAGCTATTTACAGGGGAAGCGTTGAAAAAACATACAGTATAAATGACCTGATCGAAGAAAAAGACTGTCAGTTTGAAGTGAATCCTGCAGGTTACGGAGGAACCGACAAAATTTATACAATACGCTCAGCACAAAACCCTGACTACTGGTGGGGTGTTTTCAGTGCTTATACTCCTTTCGGGGTTGAACAATGGTATCTGGGCACAACGGAGGATGATGAGCTTCCCACAGGCGACGAATGCAGATTTATACTGCATAGCATGCCTAAAGTGGATGGCATAAGCACTTACGTTATTGAAAGTTATAAGAAAAGAGGGCAATACCTGGATAATGTAGGACATAATTTCAGCGGGAACGGACTTTCTTTTATTGCTTATGACAAACCGGAAAATGCGCCTCATTTTAAAGTGCTCTTGCCTGCAGGCACCAGCATTGGCAATTAATGTGAAATAGATATTCGTTTTCATCCATTTTGCTGTTCAGATATTTACCTGAATTCAGCGATTTGTGCTTCAGTACATGTTTATTGCTGTTATCTAATACTTTTAAAAACCCTGCCTGTCGGTTTCGCATACTAAAACAGCAGGCAGGGTTTTTTAAGTGTGCCAATGCATATCAGCTTGTATTTGAAAAAGCAGTACCTTAGAATTCGTTTTAAGTCGTATAACAACTAACAAATATTAGTGATGCTAAGTGAAAAATATGATAAGGTAAAGCGGGCACTATCTCGTTTACATCAAATACACGAAGAAACAGGAATAGGGAATCTGAAAATTATTAAAGACTATTATTCGCTGTATAAAACTATCCAAATTACTTTTTTCGGGTATTTTAACTTTGAATTCGAAAAGCAGCCTGAAATTTTCAGACGTACTTTTTAAAGTGCAGCCAACAAACGGAAGTGCCTCAAAATACTCGATTCGCGCAATTATTTTATCTTGGCCTGTAATAAATACATAACTCAATTGTGTTTGGAAAGTGCCGGAATTCCAAAGCCGGTTCTTTATTATTATTATGATCCGATGAGTAAAATCGAAAATAACAGAATCGGGTATGAATATAATTCTGTTCTGAAAATTCTCAAAGAAAAAAGTATCGCTAACTGCATTATTAAAACTAATGAAACCTCACATGGTGATGGTGTATTGTTAATTAAAAGCATTGATTATAAAAACAACGGCTGTTATTTATCTGCTTTCAACAGAGAGGTAATTGAATTATCAAAAATATTGAAAAATGAGCCACTGGTATTCGAAAGCGTTATTGAACAAACCATGCAATTTAAAGATTTTCATGTTTCTTCAGTAAACACTATCCGATTTATGACTGTTCTGCTGCCCTCAGGTGAGGCCAGGGTAATTGCAACATTTATGCGGGTAGGTAGAAAAGGAGCTTGTGTTGACAATGCAGGAAACGGCGGTAATATTGATGCTGCCGTGGATATTGCGACCGGCAGAATACATTCAGCAATTGAGTTTAACGGATGGCGAAAAACAACTCCGATAACCAATCATCCGGACACAGGGGCATTGCTGGAGAGTGTAATAATCGAAAACTGGCACGACATCACAAACAGAGTAATACAGTTTCAACAGGCTATGCTTTTTTTGAGGGCCATAGGTTGGGATATTGCAATAACGGTTCAAGGGCCCTTAGTAATTGAAATAAATGACTACTGGGATGAAACGGGTCAATTGTTTATTGGTAAAGGATGGAAGCAGGAAATAGAGAATGGCTATAATGAATGGAAAAAGCATTATTAACAGTCCGATTAGCCAGAGTGAAAAAAGTCATTTTAAAACAGTGTATTAAAGCACAATACACTGAATGTAACAGCAGGGTTGAACTCACTAATACTTTTCTAAAGCCAGACATGGTTTTAGTAAACATAAAGAAGATGTTGCATTATCAAACTTGTTACATATTCATTAATGAATCATATTTCCTTGTTTCACCTAATCCTTAAAATTTTTTTAAAGATTTTGTCATATTCTAATATATATATGTTACTTTTGTGGGTCGTAGGATCAATTGTCTGATCTTCATGCCATTCGAACAAACCCCAATCAATCTTAAATCATCTTAAACAAAAAATGTGCGTATGAAAAAATTTACTCTCTTAGTTGCTGCACTTGTTATGGTTGTTATTACAGCCAATGCTCAGGTTACCCGCAACATGGTTGCCGTCGAAATCGGAACCGGTACATGGTGTACATATTGCCCCGGAGCAGCCATGGGAGCTGACGACCTGGTAGAAAACGGTCACCGTGTGGCAATCATCGAAAATCATAATGGCGATAGTTACGCCAATACTTATTCCAATGCCCGCAATACCTATTATGCAATCAGCGGATATCCAACAGCAACGTTCGATGGTAAAAATGCAGTAGTTGGCGGAAGTCATACCGCAAGCATGTATTCATCATACCTGCCCAAATACAACTTATGTATCGCTGTCCCTTCGCCTATTGATATCACCTACACTATGACACAAAGCGGCCAGCAATTTGTTTTTGACTTTACAGTAACAAAAGTTGCTGATTTACCTAACAATCAGGTAGTTTTGCATTTTGTTGTAACACAGTCAGATATCACCCAGTCGTGGCAGGGTCAATCGCACCTGAATTTCGTAACCAGGCTTATGGTTCCTGATCAGAATGGTACAGCACTCGATTTCACCAGCACTAATGTTCATAATGTAAATATTGTTGCAAATATTGATCCTATGTGGCCACTGGAAGATATTGAGTTTGTAGCTTTCGTTCAGGATAACACAACCAAAACCATTCATAATACAGCTCGTCCTGTAAAAACTGATTTTGTTGCTGCTACTTCAACCAATATCTGTCAGAATAATTTTATTGTTTTTGAAGATAACAGCGTAGGCCGTCCGGGTTCAATTACCTGGTTGTTCCCAGGTGGAAATCCAGGTTCTTCCACATCATCCGAAAATCAGACTATCGTTTACAATACACCCGGAAATTATGATGTTATGATGATAAGTACAACCGGTCTGAGTGTAGATACCGTTTTAAAGGAAGATTATGTTACCATTCGTCCGGGAGCTGAAACAACAACTCCAACAGGACTAACATTGGTATGTACCAACAACCTAAACCAAACTACTGATTATACAACCACAAGTGCATCGGCATCAGCTTATACCTGGGATCTTTATCCTGCAAATGCCGGTACTGTTGCCAACAATGGTGCTACCTGTACCATAACATGGGCTAATAACTGGTACGGAAC
>CAZBZA010000045.1:0-15269 GCA_964495865.1 uncultured Lentimicrobiaceae bacterium | reverse complement strand
GTAATCATTAAACTGACAAGTACAAATTTATTTTCTAAATCGTTAATATTTTAATCGAAACTAGCCAAACTTAAAAATAAGTTTCCCCAAACACAATTTTGGAGTAATATTTGATGTTATTGTATCTGCTTGTAATAGGCCAATAAAACAATGCTTTAAGTTTGTCTCCTATTTTATCATAAACCTAAAAACCAACCTTTAGCCACTCAATCATGAAAAAAATCTTTGTTGCATTTATTATTTTACTAAGTATGGCAACCGGAGCAAATGCCCAGGTGCTTGCCACAGCAAACTCGCCCGAATACAAAAACATTCTGAAAATGTCGGCAGCACTTTTCACCCGGAGTACATTTCAGATGGGATACGAAAGATTTTTTAATCCGAATACCAGTTTTCTACTTGCAGCCGGGCTTACTTTTAAAGATTCGGATTACGAAAAAGTGATGGGAGTGCGTACTGAAGCACAAATGAAATTCCATGTTTTTACTGTGGTTAAACCCAAAAATAGCCACAGATTGTATTTTGCTCCCTATCTTCTCAACGAATATTACGAGACCGAAAGTAATGAGTATGATTACAATGGTAATTATATGTGGGTAACTGATTCATTTAACGCTTTTGGTGGTGGAATGCTTTTCGGATGGTCCTTTTCGTTTGCAAACCGTATTAATCTTGATGTTTATACAGGTGGCGGCTTGCGGAAAACATTCGGTTATAATTCCGAACAGCATTATTATGACGATGGAGTTTTTGAATATGGATACAGTGGAATAGTTCCACGTTTAGGTGTTGATATAGGTTTCTGGTTCTGATCGGGAATACATAAAATTACGATAACTCCTGTACATTTTTGTTACGGGAGTTTTTTTTTGAATAAGTGTATAAATGGCTTTTTATATTACAACTTTTTTCGAAATTTACTGCTCGTAATCAAATGTCGTTTTTGTGACTTTTAACTTTGTAATGCAAACATAATCAGATAAATAAATAAGTAATGGGAAAAACATTTGCTGAAAAAATTCTGGGTGCCGAAGCAGGAGCTATTGTATTCCGCAGACCCGACATCATCCTTACTCATGATAATACTGCCAGTATCGCCAACACTTTTAAAAAAATGGGTGGCGAGAAAGTAAAAGATGCTGAACAGTTGCTGATCGTCCTCGATCATAACGCACCTCCTACCAGCGCCGAACTGGCAAATGATTACCAGAAAATCCGCGACATTGTTAAAGAACAGGGGATAAAGAAATTTCATGATGTAGGTAAAGGCATCTGCCACCAGATAATGGGCGATTATGCCAGGCCAAACATGATTATTGTTGGCAGCGATAGTCACACCTGTACAGCTGGCGCCTTTAACGCGTTCGCTGCTGGCATTGACCGTACAGAAACAGCCGGACTGTGGCGGCAGGGCGAAACATGGTTCAGAGTGCCTGAAACTATCAAAATTACGCTTCATGGTAAACTGCCTGCAGGTGTTTTTGGCAAGGACCTTTCGATATGGATAATCGGAATGATTGGATCGAGCGGTGCCGATTATATGTCAATTGAATATCATGGTGAAGGTGTAAAAACCTTATCTGTCTCCGACAGGATGACTATTGCAAACCTTGCTTCGGAAATGGGAGCTAAAAATGCAGTATTCCCTGCTGATGAAATATTGAAAAATCATCTGGGTGAAGAAGTACAAGGAACCTGGGCTGATGAAGATGCAGTTTATGTCAAAGAAATTGTAATAAATCTGGATGAATTATTTCCGGTGGTAGCAGCTCCTCATAATGTGGATAATGTAAAAGCTCTTGCCGAAGTGCGCGGAACCAAAATTCAGCAGGCAATGATAGGTACTTGTACCAATGGCCGTATTGAAGATTTGCGTGAGGCAGCTACTATTCTGAAAGGGAATAAAGTACCCGATGGATTCCAACTTCTGATCATTCCTGCATCGCAAAAAATATATCTTGAGGCAATGGACGAAGGCCTTATCAGGATTTTTATGGAAGCCGGTGCCAGTGTGCTTGCCCCTTCCTGCGGTCCGTGCCTGGGAACAGGACAAGGAATTCCAGCAGACAATATGACGATTATTTCGACAGCAAACCGAAATTTTAAAGGCCGGATGGGTAACAAAACCTCATTTATTTACCTGGCTTCGCCGGCGGTTGTAGCTTATTCGGCTCTTAAAGGCGAAATTTCGGATCCACGGGGAAAGGAAGCTAATGATAAATATCCTTTTACTATCGAGCAGAGTAAAACTGTGGATGTAAGCGCTGATGATGATCGTTTTGCAAACGGAACATGGAATTATGCCGATGTGGATAACCTGAACACCGACCAGATGTTTGCCGGAAACCTGACTTACAGTGTAAAAAGTTCAGAGGCTGAAAAAATTATGCCTCACCTGTTTAAAGGATTCGACGATAGTTTTGCCGAGCGTGTAAAAGAAGGGGATATTGTTGTTGCCGGGGCTAACTTTGGCTGCGGCAGTTCGCGCGAGCATCCTTCTGTTGGTTTGGCATTTGCAGGTATTAAAGCAGTAATCTGTAAAAGTGTTAACCGCATTTTTTACCGTTCGTCAGTAAACCAGGGTTTACCAATAATACTCCTTCCTGATGCTGTGGATGCATACAGGCAGGGTGACAGTGTTGGAATTGACTTCGAAGCCGGGGTAGTAACTATAGCAGAAACCGAATATAATTTTTCACCGCTACCCGATAAACTTGTTGGAATTTTTAAAGCCAAAGGATTAGTTAATTATGTGAAAGCCAGTTCATAATAATTACTTTAGAGAGGTTTGCAAAAAGAAAGTTACCCTGTTTCGGGAACTTTCTTTTTCTTTTTTTAGTCCCGAATATTTTTTTTATTTAATTTCACGTGCTTTGATTAACGGCAAATGAAGACTTTGAGATTGGGGTATGTTTTGCAGATTGCTGCTGTTGTGGCCGTTATACTTATTATTGGAGGACACGAGTTACCCAATTATACGAGTCGGTTAACTTTGCTGGCAATTCTGGCTGCAGTGGATATGCTTTACTGGCTTTCGGTGCGAAAAGCTTTTATGCCCAGGTATAGAAAAGTTCTTACTATTGCATATTGGCTTCCCATGTACATGCTGCTGTTGTTTTTTATATCCGGGTTTATCTCACCGTATCCGCAGTGGCCATCTATGCTGAGAGTTTATTTTCCTGGCATAGTACTTATTTTATTAATTGGAAAAGGAATATTTCTCTCGCTGCTTATTGCAAGCGATTTTTTTATCATTCCCCTGAATTTGATAAAAAGGATTGATCCTGAAAATATAGGCAAACCTGGCGGGTGGTATCGGCCACGTAGTTTTCTGCTTACAGGTGCAGCAATATCTACTTTTGTTATGTTTATTTATTTTCTGGGCATGTTCATTTGGGTTGCGAACTACAAACTACATACCGTTGAGTTGTCAATTCGTAATTTGCCGGTTGCTTTTGACGGATATAAGATGGTGCATATCAGCGACATTCATCTTGGTACCTTCGTTAGTAACAGACCTTTAAAGAAAATCATCAAAATTGTAAACGATCAGCAAGCAGATGTTATTCTCTATACCGGCGACATTGTGAACTTCAATACGTATGAAGCTTATCCCTTTGAACAGGAAATGAAAGGTTTCGAGGCAAAAGATGGCATATTTACAGTGCTTGGAAATCACGATTATGGTGAATATACAACATGGGATTCGCAAGAAGCTAAAGATATAAATAATAAGGACTTACATGGATTTTATAACCGGATCGGCTGGCAGCTGCTGTTGAATAAAAATGTTATCATAAACAGGGACTCTGTTTCACTTGCTGTTATTGGTGTTGAGAATTGGAGTGCGAATAAAAGGTTCGGTAAAAAGGGTGATTTGAAAAAAGCTGTTTCAGGAACAGAATCTGCCCGGTTCAAAATACTTCTTACTCACGATCCATCACATTGGGATGGTGAAATTAATAGTTCGTTTCCCGACATTGACCTTACTTTATCCGGACATACACACGCTTTTCAGTTAGCTATCGAAAGAGGTAAAATAAAATGGAGCCCGGCATCCCTCATTTTTAAGCAGTGGGGAGGTTTATATGAAAAGATTCACTCGAATGGGGTTATTCAATACCTTTATGTAAATCGCGGATTAGGAACACTCGGATATCCTGGTCGTATTGCAACACGCCCGGAAATTACACTGATCATTCTGCGCAAAACAAATTAGTATAATATTCAAGAACAGTAAATTATAGTTTCTGAATTCTATCAGATTTTCCTCTGAAGCCTCAAAAGCCTGAAAATTAATTCAGTTCAGTTTTAATCTCCCAACTCAAACCAACTCCTCACTAATTCATCTTTGTGGTGCAATTCGTTTTTATGTTTAAACTCGTTGGTGTGCTTATTGTAAATATAATCCTTCACCCATTCGAGGTGATGAACAGATATCTTTTTAATGGCATCAATTATAAAGAAAAGTTCTTCATCAGTCATGGTAGGATGAAGCGAAAGCCTTATCCATCCTGGTTTCTGCGAGAGATCTCCATGGGTAATAAGGTCTGTTATAGCCTTTGATTTTTCGTAACTTACATCCAGCAGGAAATGTCCGTAAGTGCCGGCGCAGGCACAACCGCCGCGCATTTGAATGCCATAACGGTCGCTAAGCAGTTTTACAACCAGATTGAAATGAATTCCGGTAATATAAAATGAAATAATTCCCAGTCGGGTTTTCTGGTTTTCAGCCAGGATGTGCACTCCGGGAATACAGCACAATTCCCTGAAAGCAATTTTTACCAGTTCTTCTTCGCGTTCGCGTATGCGACTGGTATCCATTTTGTTTTTAAGGTTGATGCACAAGGCCGTTTTCATGGCTTGCAGAAAACCGGGTGTGCCACCATCTTCCCTCACTTCAATATTGTCGATAAATTTATATTCGCCCCAGGGATTGGTCCAATCCACAGTGCCACCACCCGGTGCATCAGGAACCCGGCAATGGTATAATAATGAGTCGAATACCAGAACTCCCGAAGTCCCCGGACCACCAAGGAATTTATGAGGAGAAAAGAATACGGCATCCAGTTTTTCCATAGGGTCATCGGGATGCATATTTATATCCACATAGGGAGCCGAAGCTGCATAGTCGGCAAAACAATAGCCTCCTGCTTCGTGCATGATACGGGCTAATTCGTGAATAGGCGTTTCGATGCCGGTTACATTTGAACAAGCTGTAAATGAGCCTATTTTCAAAGGTCTGTCCTTGAATTTTTCGAGGAGCTGCCGCAGATTTTCAGGATCAACCAGCAGATTTTTATCAGGAGGCACCACTTCTACATCAGCAATAGTATGATACCATGAAGTATGATTGGAATGATGTTCCATATGAGTAATAAAAACCACAGGCTTTTCGCCGGAATAAACAAATTCGCCGGCTACATTTTTTTCCGGAACTTTCATATTAAGCATCCGCTGGAATTTCACCAGAACATTTGTCATTCCAAATCCTGAAGTGATAAGTACATCGCCAGGACCGGCATTTACATGCTCTTTAATAATATGTTGGGCTTCATGATAGGCTTTGGTCATGAGCTGACCGCTTTCGCAGGTTTCGGTATGTGTATTGGCTACCCAGGGACCTATGACTTCCGAAATACGCGTTTCGATTGGTTTGTATAGCCTTCCACTGGCAACCCAGTCAGCATATAACATTTTCTGAACACCATATGGCGTATTATACTCCGCTTTATCCCCAACTATTCCTGTTCTGAATTTGCTGAAGTGTTCCGTAAAATTTACCATTCGATTTCCTGATTTACCGTGCGGCAAATATCTGAAAATAATAATAAACTAAGGTAATTGTTTTTATGTCAGTTTTGGAAAAAAATGAAGTTACAGATTATGAACGAAATGGCACATAATGCATATCTCACTTTCAGATCACACTTAAGCGATAGGCTGCTAAACCAATATCCATTTCATAACTCTCCGGTTCTGCTGATTTTGTTACTCAGCGCCGCGAGAATTTACTCATCGCCAGCCGCAATCTGTACTTTTGATATTTCTATATCGCCGGTTTCCACGAAAAGGCTGATCCAGTTATTGTCCTCGCGATACCATTTATCCTGAACACTTATCCTGATAAGGTAATCTTTAATTTCATTTTTATCCAGACTACGCAGCACAATACCTCCGTTTTTCTGATTATCCTTACCGTAATTAAGATATACCTTTGGTGCTGATTTACCTGCCGAACGGGCTTTAAGAAGGATATAATTGTTTTTTCGCAGTCGTGGTTCAATGGATGAAAAGGTGAATTTCTTTTCAGTACCTTCAGTTATAATGAATACATCAGCAAACAAATCCTGAATGGCATGATCCGACATGTATTTTCGAATTACGCTGATTTGCTGCAACGGATATGGATCATCCTGATTGATTTGTGATGCAGCTTCGTACGCATCAATCGCCTGATCGAAGATTTTTGAATTATACAATTTATCAGCTTCGCCGAGGGCTTTGGTATATTCTGCCTTCTGGGCCAGTTCAATTTCCTCTGTTATTTTATTGATCTCGGTAATGCGCTGCTTAGGGTAAGTTTCTGTTGGTTTTATTCCGGTAGCCTTGGTAAATGCTGATCGGGCAGCACTATAGTCTTTTGCCACAGCAAGTCTGTCGCCATCAGCAATATACGAAGCGTACATTTTCTCCAGCTCTTCTTTCTGCGCAGCAAGAGCGGTATTTATTTCTGCCAGTTTTGTTTTCGGATATTCTTCCGAAGGCTTGATTTCAAGCGCATTCTGATAGGCATTCATAGCTTCCATTAGTTCCTTGGATGCCAATTTTGAGTCGCCAAGTGTAATTGCTTCCGAATATTTATCGTCAATAGCTTTTATTTCAGATTTAATGGCAGTTATACGCTCCTGGGGGTATTTTTCAGCAGGTTTGATACCAAGTGCTTCTTCGTATGACTTTATTGCTGCTGAAAGTTTTTTTGCCCCGTACTGTTCTGATGCTGTATTGATAGCTTTTGTATAGTTTTCCTCTTTCAGTTTTATGCCTGCAAGTATGGTGTCGATTTCTGCAATTTTATCTTTTGGCAGTTGCTCCGAAGGTTTCAACACGCCGGCATTGGTGTATAAATTGCGGGCTTCATTGTATTTCTCATTTTTCAGGAATACGGTTGCATCTGTGATCAGTTTCTGGTAATCCTCGTCGAGTTTATTCTGCTCAGCCAGAAATTGGTTGATACGGTCAATTTGCTCCTGCGGATACTTCTCAGCAGGTTTTATCGTGTTGGCACGTTGATATGGTTCGAGTGCTTCGCGGTATTTTTCGCCGGTAAAGAATTTGTCAGCAGCAGCAATTGCTTCATTATAGCGATCATTCTCAGCTTTGTTTTTATCCAGGATGGTCTGGATTTCAGTAATCTTTTGAGGAGGATAAGTTTCAGAAGGTTTGGCAGTATTCGCATTTTTAAAAGCAATCAGGGCATTTTCATAGTCCTTTTCGGTCAGTTTTTTATCGCCCTCGGCAACTGCCTTGTCATAAGTTTGCTGAAGGGCTTTTAAATCAGCAATCAGCTTTTCAGATTCAGTAATTTTGTCCGACGGATATTTCTCTGATGGTTTCAAGGTAAGTGCTTTACGGTAATCGGTAATAGCTTCGCTGTATTTATTTTCATCAAACAATTTATCAGCCGCAGCAAGTATTGTAAGGTAATCGCTATCCAGTTTTTTCTGTTCGGCCAGCAGAATATTGATTTTCTCCACCTGCGATTTCGGATAGGATTCAGCTGGTTTTACAGCCAGAGCATTGTTGTATGAAACGATAGCGTCAGTGTATTTTCTATCACTAAAAAATGCGTCAGCTTCCTTGATGGAATTGGTGTAATTCAATTCCTTTTGCTGAATTCCGGCAAGTAAACCATCAATTTCTGCAATCCGGTCTTTAGGCAGCTTTTCTGCTGGTTTTAACGCGCCGGCATTAACATACAAGCTGCGGGCATCCTCATATTTCGTTGCTTTAAATTGTACATCAGCATCTGTGATGAGCTTTTGATAGTTTTCATCCAGTTTTTTCTGATCGGCAATCAGCTGATTTATTTTTGTGATTTGGTCCTTTGGATACGTTTCGGCAGGTTTTATGTCCGAAGCACGTTGATAAGGATCGAGTGCTGCCTCGTATTTTTGCTCTGTAAAAAGTTTATCGGCCTGTGCAATGGCTTCCTGGTAACGCTGTCCTTCGGCTTTGTCCTTATCCAGAATTGCCTGTATTTCGGTGATTTTCTGTTTCGGATAGGTTTCTGAAGGTTTTATACTATTAGCATTTTTAAATGAAGCCAGTGAGTTTGTTAAATCTTTGGTTGAGAAATAGGTATCACCATCAGCCACAGCTTTGTCATACGATTCCTGAAGTGCTTTTGCATCTGCGATCATTTTTTCAGCTTCAGTAATTTTATCCGAAGGATATTTTTCTGATGGTTTCAAATCCAGCGCTTTACGGTAATCAGCAATGGCGTCATCGTATTTGGCAGCAGTAAAAAGTTTGTCTGCCGAAGCAATTGCAGCCGCATAATCAACAGCCAGTTTTTTCTGTTCGGCAATTAGTGTGTTTATTTTTTCAATCTGCGATTTCGGGTAGGTTTCAGCTGGCTTAATTTTCAAAGCACTATTGTATGAACTGATTGCCTCAGTATATTGTTTCTCCGAAAACCGGGTGTCGCCATCATTTATATGTTTCGCGAAACTTTGCTCTTTATTCAACAAATCAGCGAGTAAGGCATCTATTTCCGCGATTTTGTCTTTAGGCATCTTTTCTGCTGGTTTTAACGCGCCGGCATTAACATACAAGCTGCGGGCATCCTCATATTTTGTTGCTTTAAATTGTACATCAGCATCTGTGATGAGCTTTTGATAGTCTTCATCCAGTTTTTTCTGTTCGGCAATCAGCTGATTAATTTTAGTAACCTGATCCTTTGGATACGTTTCTCCAGGTTTTATGCCCGAAGCACGCTGATATGGTTCAAGGGCAGCCTGGTATTTTTCCTCCGTAAAAAGTTTATCGGCCTGTGCAATGGCTTCCTGGTAACGCTGTCCTTCGGCTTTGTCCTTATCCAGAATTGCCTGTATTTCGGTGATTTTCTGTTTCGGATAGGTTTCTGAAGGTTTTATACTATTAGCATTTTTAAATGAAGCCAGTGAGTTTGTTAAATCTTTGGTTGAGAAATAGGTATCACCATCAGCCACAGCTTTGTCATACGATTCCTGAAGTGCTTTTGCATCTGCGATCATTTTTTCAGCTTCAGTAATTTTATCCGAAGGATATTTTTCTGATGGTTTCAAATCCAGCGCTTTACGGTAATCAGCAATGGCGTCATCGTATTTGGCAGCAGTAAAAAGTTTGTCTGCCGAAGCAATTGCAGCCGCATAATCAACAGCCAGTTTTTTCTGTTCGGCAATTAATGTGTTTATTTTTTCGATCTGCGATTTTGGGTAGCTTTCAGCTGGTTTAATGCCTGAGGCTGTTTTATATGAAGTAATAGCTTCAGCCAGTTTCTGGTCCGCGAAATTAGCATCGCCTTCAGTAATTGCCCGGGTATAATTTTCGTCAGAAGAACGCTCTTCGGAAAGAATTTTATTGATTTTAGCCAGCTGATCCTGTGGGTACTTTTCATTCTTTTTCAGTTCGGAAGCTTCGGTATATGCTGCACTAGCCGGGTTATATTCTTTATTGGCAAACAGCTGGTCGCCGGTTTTTATAGCTGTATTGTATTTTTCATCAGTAATTTTCTGAGCGGAAACAGCTGCATTTATTTCAGCAATTTTATCCTGAGGATATTGCTCTGAGGGCTTCAGCGCAAGTGCTTCCTGATACGAAGTGAGTGCCAGCGGGTAATTAGCTGTCTCCAGTGCTTTATCTCCTTTTGAAATGGCAACAGTATATTTATCGGCATCTGTTTTACGCTTAGCTAAAATCTTACTTATCTCAGCTGATTTATCCTGAGGATATTTTTCCGAAGGTTTAATGGTGATAGCTTGTTTGTATTCAGCAAGAGCTTCGTCGTATTTTTGTTCCGCGAAATAGGTGTCAGCTGACTTAATTGCCGATGCATAGTTTTCATCCTTGCTTTTAAAAAGCGCGAGTTGGTTTTGCGCTTCCGTGATTTTTTGCTGCGGATAGGTTTCGTCGGGTTTCAGTTCGAGCGCTTTGGTATATGCGACGATAGATTCAGCATATGAGTTTTGAGTAAACAGCTTATCTGCGTCAGCAATAGATTTTTTGTAATTCTCGTCAAGCGATTTTTGCAAAGCAACCAACGCAGTAATTTCGTCAATTTTTTGTTTGGGATATGCTTCTCCCGGCAACAGCGAAAGTGCATTCCGGTAATGACTTAATGCAGGATCGTATTTTTTTTCGCCCAGCGACTGATCACCGTTTTTGATAGCAATTTCATATGCTTCCTTGCGGGAAGTACGTTCTGTTATCAGTTTTTCGATTTCAGTGATCCTGGTTTTCGGATACGTTTCAGCCGGATTTATGGACAGAGCAGATTTAAAACCTATTAAAGCGGCTTCATAATCACCTGTATTGAAAAGATTTTCGGCACTGGCAAGGGCTGCTTCGTATTTCTGCTGATCCGATTGCAGTTGCGATTCGCCGCTTTTTGTCTTTTCGAGCATTTCTTTCGGATATCGGGCTTCGGGTTTCGATTTCAGCGCTTCCTGGTATTTGAGGCGGGCGCTGGCAAAATCGCGGTTGATGTAAAACTGGTCGGCCTGCTCAATTGATTTGTCGTAAGTATCCTGCAGGGTTTTAGTATCAGCAAGATATTTTTCAATCTCACTGATTTTCGCAGCTGCATGTTGGTTCGCAGGAGTTAGCTCCAATGCTTTTTTGTATTCGGCTAATGCTTCTGCCCGTTTTTCGGCCTGCAGCAATTTATCAGCAGCAGCAATGATTTTGGCTGATTGCTCAGCTTTTATTTTAAACTCCGACTGTTGTTTTTTAGTATTCGTGATTTTATCCTTAACTGCTTTTGCATCGGGTTTCACGGCAAGTGCAGTTTCATAAAATAATACAGCTTTATCAAAATCCTTTGCAGCCAGCGATCTGTCGCCATTGGCAACGGCATCGTTAAAATATTCCTGGTCGGCCGGATCGGTATAAACGGCACTTATTTGTTTCAGGCGATCCTTTGGAAATTGTGCGGAAGGATCAATGGACAGGGCTTTCTGGTATTCTGCTTTCGCCCCGGGATAGTCTTTTATCTTAAAAAAGTTTTCAGCTTTGATTATCAGGTCTTCAAAAAGTATAGCTCTTGAACCCTTATTTTCATCAAGTATGGTGTTAATTTCAGTTATTTTTTCTGAGGCATATTTAAGCTCAGGTTTTGCGAAACTTGCTTTTTCGAAAAGCATTAATGCCGTTGCATAATCTTTGGCCGCTAATGCCTGATCAGCCTGTTTTAACAATTCAGTATACCCTGTTGTATTAGGTTTGGTTTGTGCCGGGCAGGGATTCGATAATAAGGATAAAAATGTAATTCCGGCAATTGCAAGCAGTAAAATTATATTTGGGCCCTTCCGGGGAATTTGGTTCTTCATTGATAAATTGGTTTGATATTGGGGAACTGAAAAAGGATAACGGTCTTTTTTCGGATTTATTGGCAAAAATAGGACGATTTCATTATTTTATTGATTTGAATCTGTTGATGTTATGAATCTTTAACGTTTGATATTTTAAAGGATACGCCCATCGGTAATCAACAGTTTGCGATCGCTCATATCAGCCAGTTCCTGGTTATGGGTTACTATCACGAAAGTTTGGTTAAATTCTTTGCGCAAAGTAAAAAACAACTGATGTAATTCTTTTGCATTGGCTGAATCCAGGTTTCCCGAAGGTTCATCGGCAAGTATTACGGCGGGATTATTCATCAGTGCACGGGCAACTGCCACGCGCTGTTGTTCGCCGCCCGAAAGCGCCGAAGGTTTGTGGTCGCATCTGTCAGTCATACGAAGGAATTCAAGCAGTTCCATTGCTCTTTTGGTAGCATCTTTGTGCGAACGGCCTGCAATGTAAGCCGGAATACAAAGGTTTTCGAGCGCTGTAAATTCCGGTAAAAGGTGATGGAACTGGAATACAAATCCGATATTTTTATTGCGGAACGATGCCATTCGTTTGTCGTTGAGCTTTGACACATCCTGCTTGTCGAATTCAATTGATCCCGAAGTGGGCCTGTCGAGAGTACCTATAATTTGCAGTAAAGTGGTTTTACCTGCTCCCGAAGCGCCAACTATGGATACAATCTCTCCTTTATTGATCAGCAGGTCAATGCCTTTCAGCACTTCGAGCGAACCATACGATTTATGAATGTCTTTACCGGATATCATACTTATGTTTGTGGCCGTAAAGGTACGATTTATGTAATTTAAACAGTAAGCAGATGTTGATGATATCTGTAGTTGATACAAATAGTAATTTTAAATAAAAGGGAACGGGCAGTTTTATCTTTATCCTTGATTTTTCCTTAACCGCTGGTAATCGATATAGTAAAGTACCTTGAGGGATATGTTGTTAAGTTGCGGTTCCATAAAAGTATCGTTCAGATTATTAAAGTAGCTGCCCGAAACAGCATCTGTTTCTGTTGTAATTTCATTTTTCCACACAAAATTGAAACTGCTGCCCGGAGCAAATATCCATGAAAAAACCATATCGATATTGAAAGAGTTAAAATTGAAATCATGTGATATGTTATAATCTGTTGCCGGTTCCAAACGCCCGTTATAAAGTAAGGTGTAAAAACTGTCGTATTTTCCCCGGGCATAATAATGGCGGGCAGTTATACTTAACGACACATCATTTTTAAACAGGTATTTACTGCCAAATGAATTTTCATTGATATTAATTTCCCTGTTCCCGAAAATCACCTCTTCTACTTCTTTGCCTGCAAATCCGTAGTCGTTGGTATTTTTCTCGTAACTGCTCGACAGGTTGAACATGAAATGATTGTTTAATCTTACAATCGGTGATAATTCAACTTCGAAACCTTTAGAATTATCGCGTGCCGAGTAATATCCGCTCAGTTCGCCATCGAGGGCAATCCGATTGCGGTAATCCGACGAAAATCCAATGTATCCCCACGTGCTTTTGGGTTTTAGGTAATACATTCCAGGTGTACGCGGTTCATAATAATCGTAGGTCTCGGTTAAAGTGTGGCCAGCTTCGGCCCACATCGAAAAATAATTGAGTGTGGTTAGAAAGGTATTGTACTCTACTTTTGCTGTTTGAGGTTTATGAGTCGTATAATTATTCTGGTTTACCAGGCTTATTGTGTTGGACATATCGCGAAGCAACCAAAATGGTTTATAAAAATTATAACTCACACTGCCGGTATTGTTATTGTAATTATTATAAATTGTGAGCCCCATATCGTTGGCATCGAACTTATTATCCATTGATGAACGGCTCAGCGACCATTGAAAATTACCGTTTGTTTTTGCTGTACTCACTCCGTATTTGAAACCTCTCGAAATATCCTGTTTCAGATCGTTTTGTTCAGGTGAAATAAATACCTGGCTCAAACCTGCTGTGAGGGCAATGCGGTACGAATTCGATCTGTCGTTAAGCGTAATCCCTGTAGCTGTAACATTTGCATCACGAAAATGGCTGTTGCGCAGCACATTGGTGTTGGTGATATAAAAATCGGAATTATTTTTAAGCGCCTGGTCCACAACAAGCTGGTTGTAATTTGTAAGTGGATCAGTAAGTATTCTTCGTTCGTCGCCATCAGCACTTTTAGCAATGGCGTAAGTATTAGCTGTTATTGCATTTAGTATTCCGATGGCAAGCCCTTTTTTATTTCGTCCTGATATTTTGGTTGTGTTCAGCAATTTCTGTTGCACAGGATTCTTATAAAGATATTCATCTTCATTAAGTTCATTTTCAGCTTCATAGAACAGGGCTGGCGTTTTTCCGATCCTGCGCGAATAAAATATATCACCCTTTTTAAATAAATCCACGGCTTCCTTAAAGAAAGGACGTTGTTCTTCATATACCGTTTCGAAAGCCGTTAAATTTTTCACTTTATTGTCCGACTGCACCTGACTGAAATCAGGAAGTAACGACATGTCTAACGTATAACTTTCATTCATACCTAATTTTAAATCCATTCCGCCACCAAATGAAGTGGAAATATCTTTTTCGGTTGATGGATTTGGGAAATGTTCGGCCTGAAGCAGGATATAAGGTGTTGCTGATAGACGGACAGGTGGTTTAATATTACTGATTCCCTGCAAGGTTCCCCAATACGGCAAATCGTTTTTTGTTTCAGGCATTTCGAGTGCCCATTGGTCTGTTTCGCGGTAACGGCGGATTGTGCGCGAAATCTGCATTCCCCATTCCTGCGAGTGGCTTCCTGCAAAACGCAAAGCTGAGTAGGGTATTTTGAGCTCGGCAATCCAGCCTTCACGGGTAATCTGCACTTCACTGTCCCACACGGCATCATAGGTATCGTCCGATTCGCGCCAATCCATCTGAACCCCCGATGCTGTTATAAGAAATGAGTATGCATCAAGCTGATTATTATAAGTATCGAATTCAATACTGAACATATCTGCATTTAGATGATCGTCGTCGCGTAAACCGAGCTGCCGCAGAATACTGTCGGGATTTGGATCATACATTTTTGCTAATACATAAATGGCATAATCGTCATAAGTGATTTTTACTTCGGTGCGAAAGGATGGATCAGCCTCATAAACAGGCAAAAACTGCCGGAAATCGGAAATCGGAATGATGGTCTGCCATATTGAATCCTGAGGGAAACCATCAATCTTGGGAGCAATATCCGTTTTTTTTGTAAAGGCAGATTTCCTGTTCAAACGGGGATCAGGGTTTGTTGCAGCCAATGATATTGTGCAGAAAAATAAAGTAATAATTAAAGTTAACAGGAAGCGCACGGAAAAATAAATTTGGATGCAAAGATATACGTTGCCTTTTATTCCTGTATTGTTATAAAAATAATTATTTTAGCAGCGCAAACCAGTTCAAGAATCTTAACCTGTGAATTTAAGTTGTTTATTCATAACGTGTTTATAATCATAGTTCTAAATGTGTTGTGAAAGTTAATTAAAATCCACAGAAAATCTTATCTGCAATTGAAAACCGAATTTTAATATCTTAAACCACAGCAATGAATCTTCACGAATACCAGGCAAAACAAATATTGAGTAGTTTCGGAGTGCCTGTACCTAAGGGTATTATGGCTGAAACCATCGAACAGG
>CAZBZA010000044.1:0-15343 GCA_964495865.1 uncultured Lentimicrobiaceae bacterium | reverse complement strand
TAATAACATATATTTAATTATTAAAAAATATATTATTAATGTCTGTTACGGATAAACTGAAAAAATGGAAAAAGAAAATCTCATCGAAAAGATACTTCAAATTAAAAAAGAAAAGAATGCCGTAATACTTGCGCATTATTACCAGGTGGCCGAAATTCAGGATATAGCGGATTATATTGGCGACAGTTTACAGCTTTCGCAAAAAGCTGCTGAAACGGATGCCGATATCATTGTATTTGCAGGAGTTCATTTTATGGCCGAAACTGCAAAAATACTTTCGCCATCGAAAAAAGTGTTGCTGCCCGATTTGAATGCCGGTTGTTCATTGGCTGCCAGTGCACCTGAAAAAGAGTTTTCCGATTTTGTAAAACAACATCCTGAACATAAAGTAATTACATATATTAATTGCTCAGCTGCTGTTAAAACATGGTCGGATGTAATTGTTACTTCCAGCAATGCTGTAAAAATTGTGGAATCGTTCCCTAAAGATCAGAAACTGATTTTTGCACCTGATAAAAATCTGGGCGCTTACATAAATGGTTTAACTGGTCGTAATATGCTTTTATGGGATGGTGCCTGCGAAGTACACGAAACCATCCGTACCGAAAGTATTATGCAACTTAAACTTGAGCATCCTGATGCTAAACTAATTGCGCATCCCGAATGTAAACAGCCTGTGCTCATTTTGGCCGATTTTATTGGCTCAACCTCCGCCATGCTCGATTTTACTGCAAAGGATAACGCTAAAAAGTTTATTGTAGCAACTGAAACCGGTATTGTTCATCAAATGCAGAAACTTTCGCCTGACAAGGAATTTATTGTTGTCCCAGCTGATGAAACCTGCGCATGCAACGATTGTCCGTATATGAAGTTGAATACGCTGGAGAAACTCTATCTTTGTATGCTCAATGAAAAACCGGAAATTACGCTTACCGACGAAGTAATTGAAAAAGCCCGAAAGCCTATTGTGCGTATGCTCGAATTGTCAAAGAACAGGTAGGTTTGAAAAATAGAAACCAGTTAATGGATAATTAGGGAATACTAATGTCCGTTAACAATTGATTTTAAATAATTTAATACAATTACAAGTTTATTGTAATAATCATTTAAAAATACAGCCTATTCAACATTTTCTGTTAACAGTTAACTCAAATTAAAAGTGCAAAATTACTCGGTATATAGTATCAGAACTGCTTTGTTGAAAACTCTGTTTTTACTGGCAATATCATTTTTTTGTGTTACTGAAATGACAGCTCAGCAAACTTCGGTAACCATGAGCGATAGTATTGTAAAATTTTACTATCCGGGCGGACAACTTTCGAGCGAAGGTGTTATGCGCGAAGGAAAACCTGATGGTTACTGGAAAACTTATTACGAAAACGGAGTACTGAAAGCCGAAGGGAACCGTAAAAATTTCATGCTCGACAGCGTGTGGAAATTTTATGACGATTCAGCCCGTTTGCTGGTTTCTATTACCTATGCCGAAGATAAAAAAAACGGTATTAAAACTACTTACCGTGAAGGCGAAATGACAACCGAAACCTTTGTGAATGACATAAAACAAGGTCCTACAACGTATTATTACTCCGATGGAAAAGTACGTTTGATCATAAATTTTATTGCAGGACTCGAAAACGGAATCGCCCGCGAACTGGCTCCTGACGGAACTGTTATTACTTACATGGAATACAAAAGAGGTTTCCTGGTGAGTCGCGAACGAATTAACCGGAAAGACAGCAAAGGATGGAAACAAGGAAGATGGAAGTATTTTTACGATAACTTTACCATAAAGCAGGAAGGCACTTTTAAGGACGATAAAAAGAACGGTTATTTTAAAGATTACGATGAAGAAGGAAGCCTGGTTTCGGTTAAAAAGTATATAAATGATGTGGAGCAGATTGAAGCTCCCGAACTTACCAGTTTGAAAATCAAGACAGATTATTACCCCAGCGGAAAAGTTAAAACCGTAGCCAGCTATAACGGCGATGTGCCCGAAGGCGTTCGCCGCGAATATAACGAAGAAGGAAAAATTACTGCCGGATATGTTTTTACAAAAGGAGCACTTACAGGTGAAGGAATTGTTGACGAGGAAGGAAATAAAGAAGGCGAATGGCGCGAATATTATATTGATGGTACCCTCCGGTCAGTAGGTACATATGCCAAAGGAAAACCTATCGGAAACTGGAAATATTATTTTGAAAACGGCAAACTGGAGTCGGAAGGAAAATATACAAAAACCGGTTTATTGGATGGAACCTGGCGCTGGTATTTTGACGATGGAAACATCAGGCGCATACAATCGTACATTGCCGGAATGGAAGACGGCGAATACGAAGAACACGATGAAACCGGACGTTTAATTGTTAAAGGTCAGTATATCGAAGGTCTTGAAGAAGGCGATTGGATATACGATTTCGGAAATTACCGCGAACTGGGGAGTTACCGTGGCGGAGCTCGTTTCGGCAAATGGAAATCTTATTACGACGATGGAACTCTCAAATTCGAAGGCGAATACATCGACGATAACCTGAACGGGCGGGTAAACTGGTACTGGCCAACAGGAAAACTGAAGGACCAGGGCAATTTTGTAAACGGCAGCCGCGAGGGCGACTGGATTACCTTTAATGAGGATGGTACTCCATTCCTGATCATAACGTACCGTGGCGACGTTGAAAAGCGCTATGACGGCATTGTTATCAAGCCGGCTTTTGAGGAATAAGCAGCAAAAAGTAATTTTAACGGATTACCTGTACTTTAAAAGTTGATAGTACAGATTTTCCATTGCCGACTGAAAAGTAATACATTCCCGCGCTTAGCTTTCCGGCCGGGTAAATGTATGTTCCTTCTTTTTCGTTCAAGGGAAAACTACCAACATTTTTTCCTTGTAAATCAGTAATATGCATTGTCCATCCGGTTTGATCGTCAGGAAGTTGGTATGATATTTTTATTTCTCCTGAAGTTGGATTAGGGTATACAAGTTTTATAAAATTCTGATTGTTATGTGTTTGAGCAGTTTCAGAAGTATTGAGATAGATACCATTTTCGTTATAAATAGATATTCCGCAATCATGGCCTCCTAACCACACATTATCCAGATTATCTACCCTTAAACACCACTGAGGTCCATATAACATTCCGGTTTCGAAAAATGGGAGAACCTGCCAGTTTTGTCCATCAAATTTTACAATCGTGTTTGGTCCGTTTATCATCCATAAAGTACCATTGGCATCACAATCCATCGATCGGATAAAGGAATTTGGTAAAGGACTGTTATCGGGTGTAAAATAAGTCCAGTTAGTGCCATCAAATTTTACCAATCCACCTGTTGTTGCCATCCATATAATATCGCCAATCACCACCAAATCCCATACTTTATCATCATATACTGGATCTGGAATAAGCTTTGTAATCCACTTAGTGCCATTCCAGTATGTAATTCCACCGTTAATCCCTGCAATTATATTTCCGTTAGCATCAATATCGAGGCATCTAACTTCAGTAGCCGGAAAATTGTTTAAGTAAAGTGAATAATAGGTTGTATTGGTTCCATCAAATTTTACCAAACCCGGAAATGTAGCTATCCAAAGATTATTATCTGAATCGAAACAAATATTATATGCGGATATATTTGAAAATAAGTGCCCTGAAGGTATCGAAACATGATGCCACGAATTATTTTCGAATACGGTAACTCCATTGTAATGACCGGCATAAAGTTTTCCGTTCCGGTCCTCGGCATAACTCAAAACTGTAAAATAGGCAGAAGAATCATCGTGATTGTAATTGGTAATGGAGTTACCTGAAAAGTTAGTCATGCCATAATAATTTCCGATCCATGATGTATTATCGGATGCATGAAATATACTGTACACTGCATTTCCAGGGAATGCAGATTCTAACGTATTTAAACGATACCAGAAATTTCCATCAAACATAGCACTGTTATATCCGCTGACAAATAAATTATTTCCATCATCAACAGCCATACAGTTTAACCCGAATAATGAATCAGCAGGATGTTCAGGAAATTTCAAACTCCACGAAATTCCATTAAAATAATACAAATCGTTGCCTGAGCCAAGCCAGTACTTACCATCAGGTGTGCGATCGAAGGAACTCACGGATGTTAATGCCCGGCCCGTAACAAGTGTATCGTAAACCGCCCAGGTTGTAAAATCAGTTACACTCAATCCGCCATATAAATGCCCGATCCAGGTTTTACCGTCGGGAAAAGTTTTAATAAAGTTGATTCTGTTGTCAGGAAGTTCGGAATTGGATGTATCATATTGAACAAAACTGTTGCCATCAAAAGCCCATAAACCATTTCCATTCACCAATATTCTTCCATTGGCATCTACATCAATCTGATCAGGTCCATACGATGAACCGATGAAACTAATATCGAATGCTGTCCAGTTATTCCCATCATATTTCATGAGATTATCGTTCAAGCAAGTCCAAATATTCCCCTGTGGGTCGCACGTAATCGAATAAGCCTTGTTGTTGGGTAAAGCTGTATTTGTTGTGTTGAAAGCAGTCCAGTTCTCGCCGTCTTTGAGGGCGATTCCGGCATTGGCGGATGTGAGCCATAATCTTCCCTGTTTATCAAGGCACATATCGGAAATTTCGGTAAAAGGCATGTCGGAATTAGCATTATTGTAAAATGTGGTATCAACAGTCGAGTGATTTATGCACATAAGACCGCCTTTCGACGCTAACCATAATTTATCCCCGTCAGGAATCATTTTCAGCACATAACGGGTATCAGAAATGTTTTTCCAGGTTGGCTGAGCTGTTACTATCATTCCTGAAATCAGCAATACAATGGATACAAAAAAGTGTTTCATAGGTAAAGTTTTTATTACGTGAATCTTTATACATTAATTGAAAACGAAATTACTAATAATTTAATCCATCACTATATTTAACTAATTTTTTTTGTGGCTTGAGCCGCTTTTTTTATAATTGTATTTATAATTACGTAAATATGCTGAATATGATCAATTGTATTATATATTTGTATTTGTTATATTTTAATAAGTAATCAATTCACTCAAAATCTTACAGTATGAAAAAATTATTTTTTAGTGTTTTCTGTTTAGCCCTGATTGTGTTATGCATGTCGTGCGAGGATTTGTTCAATAAAGAAGAAGATGCGGGAACATTAGGTGGTGATCAATCACCTATGGGTGAGGTTGGCACTACAGTTTCGTCAAGTTCAGCAGAAATTGCCGGTGTTAGTAATTTTACAGCCACGGTTACTGCTTTAAAAGATGGCGTTTCAACCTACAGTGCGCAAGCCACTGTAACTAATGCGCTATTAAAAAATATGGTTTCGAATTTTCCGGGTGTAACGGTAATAGGTGATAAAGTCTCCATTACCAATATGCAGATTCAGCAAACCAAAGAAGGTATAAAATGCAATACCGGTCCGGGAGCTGGAGTTCTGGTTAAATATGATTCTTCTGTTGGAGATACTTACCCTTTAGGTGAAACTGGCAAAGTAAGAACAGTTGTAAGCAAAACAGGTGAGGATGATTATCCCTATGGATTTATGCTTATCAAAACAATTCAGGTTGAAAGTGATCCCAATAACCTTAAAACAACAGGGGGCATCAGTAAAATTACATATATCACAAATCATAAGTATGGATTAGTGGGCGTAAACATCGCATTTGATGATGGAACTACTTCCTTATTCCCCATATATTCAAGTGCAGAAAACTAAAGTTTGATTTGAGGCACTGAAATCGAATCGTTATTTCATTTTCCGTAAGCGAGAACAAATGAAGAATTTTCTTTTACCCTATCCCTGGAAATATTCAGGCATACTACTTATTCTGCTAGGAATAGTTTTTTCAATACTGTATATCTGGTTTGATTTCCGTTTTTCACTACCTGTATTTGCCGTATTTTCTTCATTTATGGAAACCAAAATGTTTGTCGTATTTAATACCAATTTTGCTGATGAATTAATACTGTTACTATTTGTAACAGGTTTTAGCCTTATCGTTTTTTCTAAAGAGAAAAATGAGTCTCAAAATCTTGATTTCATGCGTTCCAAAGCATTAATAAAAGCCTTGATTTCGAACAATATTTTACTCCTGTTCTCCATATTATTTGTATATGGGAGCGGATTTGTAGCCATTCTGGTGATTAATCTTTTCTCACTTTTAGTTTTCTATTTATGCTTTTTCTATTACCAGTTTATGAAGGCAAAGGATGGAATAAAAATATAGGCTGAATAAAATATCAGGACACTACAAAAACAGGTTTGATTGATAAACTTAGATTAACTTTGCCGGATTAGGATTTAAGATGAAATATCATGACAAATTTTAAGAAAAGCATTGCACTCTCATTTGTGTTGATATTGTTATTTGCTTCATGCAACTCAACACAACAAAAAGCTTCTGAACCGGATAAGATAATTGATTCTGCAGCTCTTATTCAGCAAGGTGATACTATTACTGACCGGGTTCAGAAATTACTTTTAACAAATGTAATGACAGCCATGAAGGCTGGAGGCCCTGTTAGTGCTGTTACTTTTTGTAATGTGCAAGCCATGCCGCTTACCGATTCGTTGTCTGACGAATATAATTGCCTCATACAGCGGGTTTCGGATAAATACCGTAATCCGGTTAATATACTCTCGGAATCCGATTTGGAAATTTGGGAAACCGTAAGTTCATCAAACTCAATGAAACCTGTTTTAATATCCGAAAACGGGCATCCTGTTTACTATAAACCAATAAAAATTGCTATGCCTGCCTGCCTTACCTGCCATGGAACTGCCGGAAAAGAAATAGATTTTAAAACCCTCGAAATTATAAAGGAAAAGTATCCTGACGATTTAGCTACCGGCTATAAAGAAGGCGATTTGCGGGGATTGTGGAAAATAACTTTTTTAAAAGAGTAGATTAGGAGGTCATAAAACCTCTGTCAGAGTAATTTAAACAGTATTAAATACAGAGCCGGAAATTTTTATTTCCGGCTCTGTTGCTATCAGTCATTTCCTGCCTTATATTCGTGGTGTTGAAATAATTAACATCACTTGTAGTTAAAATGCCTGGTAATTCAGCATTTTCTAAATTTCACTGTAATGCAGCAACAGCCCTCTTATCCTGTTCAGGATACCAATTTCCCCCCAAAGAAAAAGAAAAAACGCGGATGCTGCTTTGGATGCAGCATGATCCTGATTTTAATCCTGGCGCTACTGCTTGGAGCAATCGGTTACTATGCGTACCAGAGCTGGCCTAAAAAGTCAGCCGTAGAGAAAGAATACAACCAGGTTCCTGATTATTTCGAAAATTAGCAGGCTATGAAAAAGATACTTCTCAGTACTATTTTGGTTCTGCTTGTTTTTCAGGGAATTTCGCAGCAGAGTTTCAGGTTGCATGTTCAGCCGGGCAAGCCCCAACTAGCCGGTGATGGTGACGATTATACCACGCTGGTTATAACTGCCCGTGATAAGGAAGGCGAGGTTATTACAGAAATGAACGGTAAGGTGGCAGTAAGGGTAAGTGCCGGATTTTGCGAAGCCATTGAAGTGAATATGCAAAACGGTGTGGCATTGGTTAAATATACTTCGCCCATGTTCGGTACACCGATAAAAGCGTCTCAGCGCATGGTTTATTTCATGTTCAAATTTATGCAGAAGTTTATTGCACGCTCCGGTGGTTCAACTGATGCAGCTGCAAACCAAAAACTGGCTACCGATATTACTATCGAAAGTTTTAAAGAAGGACTAATTCCTGTTACCCTGATCCCGAAAAAGGACGGCGATAATTTCGCTTACATCGTTTGCGAATTGAATAGTGTTAAGGGAAAAGCTAAAATCGAAATCCTCAAAGCCACCGAGGGCCGCAACGGAAGTATTGTTCCCGGTACATATTATGGTCGTGATATATCCGGGCAATCCGACTGGAAATTAAATATCTACAGTAGTGGAACCGGCACTTGGGGTGAAGCAAGTTCGTCGGAGGACGATTACAACACTATCATGTTCAGCAACGAAGTATTTACCGAAATGAATGATGTTCTGGGTAAAACAGCAGGCATGACTGGTTTTCTGAAAGCGTACCTCGGCCCTTCGTGGAAAGAAACCAAATACATCGAAAACTACGATATTGTTAAAATGGGAATGGGTTCGGCCTATATGCCTATGCCTAACAACGGCGTATTTATTTATGTTCCGCCAATTCTTTTCGAATACCAGGGGCGCCCTACCGCCGCTTCGCCCGGAAGTTCTCAAAGCGGAAATCCTGAAGAAGTTCCGAAAACCGACAAATCCGGAATTATCCTAAGCCAGAACGAAATAATCGGCGATGGAAAAAGTCGTACCCGTGCAGTATTTCATTACCAGGACGAAAACGGGATACCAGTAAGTGGGAAAACAATTTCGTGGTCAATCACAAATGGAATTAAAACAATTTCGGCTGTGACTGTTACTGATGCAAATGGAAATGCCGAAGCTATTCTGGAAGCACCTGTTTTAAAAGCTACCGGCGAAACGCGGGGCGAAAATACCGGTCAGCTTATCGACAATTATAATCTGTATAAAATCACCGTAAACTATTCATCGCCAAAACGGGCAAACGATTATACCGAGGCCTATTTATCTGTTTATAAAACCATTGAGCGCAATGTGCGGATTCTGAAACCAGGTTTTGAAGCTAAATCATTTAAACTTTTACTTCCTCAACTCGAGGTATTTAAACTCGAAAGCAGTATTTATGCGCTTGTCGAAATGATAAATTCCCCTTCAATTCCTGATAAATTTCCTGTTGCTGATGCAATAGTTTTTATCGAAAGGAAAAAGTTTGATGAAGAGAGATTTAACCGGAACTATGAATTGTATTTCAAAAAGGACAGGAAGTTTTTCCTCACCATGATGGATGACGAAAAAGGCGGTTTCGCAGCAATTACCAATAGTGAAGGAAAGTTTACTCTCAATATCGGAATAAACCCGGATAAAAAACTTCCGATGGAACCGCTGCAGGCTAAACTTTCGGACCTTACAGGCAAGCGGAAAGGTTCACTCGGAAAGGCATTAAATCTTTTTAATGACGATGCATTTACCAATCAAATGATAGATGCTTTATTTACTATTGATAAGCAACTATGCGCCTTCGATCATACAAAAAGTTCGTACCTCGAGGAGAAACTTCATATACTCGGAAACCTGATGGCAAATGCCAATTCCACTTCAGGTATGCTGGATGAAACTACCGGTGAAATAACCTCCGCCACATGGGAACTCCTTGGTGTTGTATGGGGTTTTGCCAACGATCATTATAAAATAACCGAAGGTTTATCTAAAAAAGTAAAGCTGGACGATATGCAGAAATGGGCCGGCGGAAAAGGATCGGAGGCCGTAAAGTACATCTATTCAAAAGTGAACGGACAGGAAATGGCTGGAGGTGTAAAAGCCAAAATGTACAAAGAATTATATAAACGTATTTTCTCTGAATCTGATAAAGGCAAAACCCTGGGAACCAAATTCTACTACGAATCTATGGGCGAATCGGTTTATAATGGCATCAGTGAGTTATTAGGCGATCAGCTCGAAGCTATTTCGGGCTATTTCGATAATCTGAACCCGGTTCCTGATGGCCTAAAGAATTATATGAAAACCCGGTATTATGGTAAACTGAAAAATGAAGTTTCTGTGTATATGAACACTCCGCCCGAAAAAATTCATACCGTTTACGAAAAGATACAACCCATACTGCGCGACCGAAGCACTGAACTCAGGGCTTATTATTCAAAAGTGGGGAAATTCCGTATGGATATGGGGTATTATAAAGCGGATAAAGACCTTTTTGCTGATTTGTCGAAAGGCGCGATAATCATTGGTACTGTGCTTGTAACGCGCGATTATGCCCGTATGGTCGATTTGCTGGATAAGCTTGACAAAGGTTCCAAAATTATCGACGGTTTGTTTGCTGCAAATAATATGGCCAACGAAATGTGGAGCTACAGCACCATGCTTGCCGAGGTAAAGTCGACTTTCGATTTTGTTAACCTGAGTACATCAAGCGGAAAGGTTACACAAACTAAAAAGTATGTAAATAGCGGCTTTGATTTTAATCTGATTCCTAAAGCATATGCCCAGAGCGTTGGTAAGGGAAATTCGATTCCGGGAATCAGTGCATTATCAGCCAGTGATCTGGCATACGGAAACGCTTCTATCGATAAATTGTATGCCGGTTATCCCGCTTTTGCGGATTGGTTCGAAAAAAATAAACAGAACATCATAAAGGCAGGAATAGATAACAATGCACTAGTTTCCAAACTGATGATGGCGGCTGATGCGTACGACCGCAATCTTTTTGCTGTTGCCATTACTGATGCATCCCTTTTCTATAATCCGGGCAACCCCGAATTGCTGCAGGTAAGAGCCACCAGAGTAAAGCAATTATCGACCGAAATTGGTATTCTTCTTTCCGAAGGTTCAAAAACAATTGAATTGATTGATCGTTTGCCTAAAGGCAATGCACTCGGCGAAGTGGAATCTGATGAAAAGAAAAGCGCCCTTGGATTTACCGTTAACGAAATGCTTATTTATGGCGGAACCGGACTCGCTGGCCTGCTGATACTAGTTATTGTAATTGTTTTAATCCGCCGCAAACGAAAAACCGGATCAAAAGCAATTCAACAACTGGTTAAACCGGAAGCTTTTACACAAGAGCTTCAAAATTCAAACGTTTCCGGAAATCAAAATGCAGCTTCAGTTAAACCGGACATTGCAAATCCGACTATAAAAAGCAGTAGTCCAAAATTCTGTCCGAAGTGCGGAACACCGCTAAAACAGGGTGCTAAGTTCTGTGGAAAATGTGGATATAAAACGTAAACAATGAACTCAACAAACCTATAAACTCTATGAGCTTTTGCCCCCAATGCGGTAGCCAGTTTAAACCCAACACCCGCTTTTGCGGAAGCTGTGGCACTCCAATAGAACCTCAGGAAGAATATGCTCCTTTAGTAAAAACAATGAAACGGTTATTACCGAAGGCCTGGACCGAAGTCAGTTTTCCACCTCAGATTTTACCATGAAAAACTCCCAACGGCGTATCGTAAATCTGTGGTGGATACTGATGGCTGTTTTTGTTTTCCTCGTTTTCTTACCTACTATCATTGGACTTGATGGTTTTGACGGAGGTTTCGCTATAAGTTTTGTTTCAGCATTCCTGGTGATTATGAGCCTGATAGTTATCCTTATTTACCGGTCGCGTGCTATACAACTCGACAATATACTTGCCGGTGAAGGGCGAATAGCTGTTTGGAAATATTCTCCCGAGGAATGGGAACGCTTTACGCGGATTGATTTTGAAGAAGAGAAAAAGGCTAAAAAGTTCCTGTTTATATTGGTTTCGGTAATATGCGTAATAGTTGGAATTATTCTTTGGATTGCTATTGAAGATGTACTTATCATGTTTATTTCCCTGTGCATCATTCCGGTAGTTGCTATCCCGGCTTTCCTTGCACCCCGCATGCGTTATAAAAAACTAAGGAATTCAGAAGGTAAAGCATTGATTTCTGAAAAGGGTGTAATTGTAGGTAAAATGTTTCACCTTTGGGTAAAACTGGGTGCCCGCCTCGATCAGGTAGTGCTGGTAACCGACGAAAATCCGCCTATCCTTGAATTTCATTACTCCATGCCTACACGCACAGGCAGGCAGGAGGAGGTAGCGAGGGTTCCGGTTCCTTACGGGAAAATGGATGAAGCTGAGCAGATTGGAAACTATTTTAGCAGAAAAAATTAACCCCGATAAACCATTCAGCATCTCTATTTATTCTGCCAAATGATTTATCTGGGTTCAACAGGATTTTTAAATGCCATTGTTTTATGAATTCTTAATCTGCATAACCCTGCGGTGTATGCTTGACAGGTAATTGATCATGGTAATATACCTGTTTGCCGCTGGTGCAATAAGCACTTTACCTGTTCCCGTAAAAGTGTTTACAATGCCTTCGCCCGAAATCATAGATCCGAAAATCCCTTTGTTGGCTTTGGCAACGGTAAGTTGTACACTGGCCTGACGGGCCACAGCAAATGAACCATCAACAACCAGCTTGCCATTATTCAGCTCTATAGTTTCGAGAGGTCCGTTCGAAAGCATCACAATCTTACCAAAACCCGATACTTTAGTCTGGAAAAACCCTTCTCCTGAGAAAAGTCCCGAGATGGATTTATTGGTAAATGAACCTATTTCGACACCCATCTCCGATGCATAATAAGCGCCTTTATCGAGTATCCATTCTTCGCCTTTTAACTCCATTACGGTGAAATTACCAAACGAAGGTTCAAACCAAACTGTTCCGCTTCCACGGATCACCGGTTTTACAACACTTTCGCGTGTAACCATTGATTTCAGGAAACCTCCGGCTGACGGAAGATTGGCTTCCAGTTCCAGATTGCCCTGCATATAATACATGCCTCCCGATTCGTAACGGACAGCACTATTATTAAAATCCGCTTTCAGAAATTTGAGGGTTTCTTTTTCAACAACTTCAAATTTAACTGCCCCGAATTGTGCTGGTGCCGGCTGCTGACTAACCTGAGGTGGTGCCTGGTATGCCGGAGCAGGCGGTGGAGCATACGTTTGTGCAGGAACTCCTGCTAATGAATTTTTAGTCCCACATTCAGGGCAAAAGGCGGCGCCCTCAATCATACGGGAGCCACAGTTACTGCAAAATGCCATACTAATCAGTTTTAAATGGTTTAAACAAGTTTTTACTTTTTTCTTTTTCAGACTACGTTAACTCAACCCTTAATCCAATTCGTAACCTTCAACAACAACAAATCCGTTACCTACAAAAGTTTTCGACCAGGTTGAAAAATCGGAATCCCAGATATAATATGTTCCTTTTTCGAGCATTTTATTGGGTTCAGCAACCCATTTTGCATTCGGAGCTCCGTCCTTTCCTGTTTTTCCGCTTGCTTTAAATGTACCTAGGGTATTCCCGTCGCGATCCTTTATGGTTATATTTCCTGCTCCTGAAGTTCCCATTCCGTCGTTGTAATGATCGGTTGTGATACGCACAATCATGGTTGATTTCTGAAGGGTGAGTTTAACAGGATTTTTTGGCTTTTTATTTTTTGGGTCTTCCTTTCGGCCTACTTCGTGTATAACTTTGGAAGCAATAGTATTACCGCCTGCTATGGGCGATATTTTTACCCCGGGATTAGGCTTTGTGGTTTGCGATGAAGTGCTTTGCTGAGCAGCTTTATTTTTTTCCTGTTCGCGGTATTTTTCCAGTTCCTGGTCAATTTTACTCTTTGGTTTGGCAGTAGTCTTTGGTTTACCAGGTGTAGTTTCTGCTTGTACTAGAGCTATTTCATCTTCAGGCTCAGGAGTATCGGTAATTATTGCTTCAGGTGTTTCAACGCTTGTGTTTGTATCAGTAGTAATTTCTTCAGCGGGAGGCGCAAAGAACTTGTTATAAGCAAACCAACCACCTGCTCCTAGTACACCAATACCAATTACAACCAAAAGAATCATCATCAAGGGTTTTTTTGTTGATTCCTTTTTATTCTGAGCTGGCGTTCCGGCTGCAGGATACTGTTGATGTGTTTGTTGCTGAACAGGTTCCGGTGCAGGAGGTGGTATGGGTTTTGGTGCTTTGGCAGGAGTTGAAACTGATTCAACTGGCGGCGGAACAAATGCCGGTTCGGGAATCGTTGTAGCAGATGTAGTTTTTCCGATACCCGTAGCGCCTGCATTTACCGGGCTTTGTGTATCAAAGCCACATTCCTGGCAGAATCGCTCATCCGAATCCAGAACTGTACCACATTGTTGGCAAAACTGTTTATTTCCCGTTTCAACCGCAGTTTTCTCCTCGGCTATTGCCGGAGGGATATTTATTTCCGCAACGGGAGTTTCAACTCTAGCCGGTTCGGCTGCAACAAGCGTGTTAGTATCAAAGCCACATTCGAGGCAGAAACGATCGCCGGGAGTAAGTTCGGTTCCACATTTCGGACAACCAGGCTTTATTTCATGAGTTTCAGTTTGAAAGCCTGTTACTGCTGATGGTTCGTCAACAATTACCTGTGGTGTTGCAACAGATTCATTGACTGATGTTTCAACAGTTGATTTGTCGAAACCACATTCCAGGCAGAATCGAGCTCCGGGCTCAAATGTTGTTCCGCATTGAGGGCAAAATTTCATGGTAGCAGGTATTATTTGTAGTTTAAAAGAAAAGCCTTTCTGCTGGTTATCGGAATAACTAAATACGCAAAAAGACTTTTCGTGTCAAATTCATTTCAAAACAGGCTAAAATCCGAACCCTCCGGCGCTTCCAACAAAAAATAATCCTAAAATACCACCAATTACCAGCGCCATTACAACAGCTATTGCAATCATTGCAATAATTGTGAGGGCAACATAACCAACAACTTTATCTTTGGGAGTTCCTTTTAAAACAGGCATCCCTACGGCCAGCAGATAGATGGCATAAAGGCTGATAAGCATTATCAACATGCTCATAGTAGTTGATAAAAGCAGCAGGATACCTGCCACCCACTGTGGTGTAGAAGCATAAACAGCCAATTGCAGCGATCGTCCAAAGTTTTTCTGCGAATCAAAGGATGGTGCCAGTAAATCGATAACCCAGGCCAGCAAATACACACCTATAACAGCCGAAAGTAGTTGTATCAAACCGGTTTGTATTCCTGATGCAATACTACGCGAGGTGTATCCCATAAACGACATACCAATGATACCATACTTTATAAAAGCCGAAAGTGCCGGTATCAGGGCTAATATCAGTGCATAACCGCCAATAAGTTTCATGGTATCAGGTTGCTCCGTAGCAATAACCTCCCATTCCTGTTTCGGTTTGGTTATAATATTGATTACACGCTGAACAAGATTGGTTTTTCCTGAAATGGCTTCTTTAAAAGCACTGGATGCTTCGCGGGCATGGTCATACACTGGTTCCTGCTGCTGGTAAACAGGTTGAGGCGCAGGTTGTACCGGTGGAGGAGGTGGGGTAACAGCAATTGGTGTTCCGCAGGCTGCACAGAATTTTGCTTCCGGTTTCAGCTCTGCTCCGCAGTTCGGACAGAATTTCATAAGCGTTTTGTTTTTGTGGTTAATGATTATAGTTTGTATTGGTCATGTAATTCCATCAAAAGCAAGTGTGAAATATTGAAGAGTAGCAAATATATAATTTTATTAAAATGGATGCAAAAAAATAATGATGAGTTTCTAAATGAAAAAGTCAGGGAATCACTCAAAGTGAAACCCTGACTTTTTTGAATGCCGGCTATTTTCAGGTATTTCTTACCAGGTCAAAATCCATCTGCTTCTTCTGCAAATCTATCTTCTTAACTTTG
>CAZBZA010000043.1:0-15353 GCA_964495865.1 uncultured Lentimicrobiaceae bacterium | reverse complement strand
GTTTGCTTAAAACTATTGATGAGAAGTATTTTACGTTTGATGAATACAAAAACTTCATTAAAGAAAATCAGACTGACAAGGACGGAAATCTGGTTTATATTTACACTTCAAATGTTGAGGATCAGCACAGCTATATTCAAAATGCGCAAGAACGCGGTTTAAATATCCTGGTTCTGGATGGTCCGGTCGACAACCATTTTATAAATGCACTGGAGCAGAAATTTGAGAAAAGTCATTTTGTAAGGGTTGATGCTGAAGTTACTGATAAACTGATTAAAAAATCGGATGATCTTCCTTCGAAACTAAACGAAGACCAAACTAAACAACTTACCGAATTATTTGAACAACAGGTTAATAAAGCCATTTATCATATTTCTGTTGAAAACCTGGGCGAAAACGATCTGCCGGTAACTGTAACTCAAAACGAGTTCATGCGTCGTATGAAGGATATGTCGGCAATGGGCGGCGGAGGACAGTATTCTTTTATGGGAAACATGCCCGACAGCTACAACCTGGTTTTAAACTCCAATCACAAACTGATGAATCATTTGTTAACCATCGAAGATCAGGATGTTAAAATAAAAACCACCAAACAATTGATTGATATAGCTTTGCTTTCGCAAAACCTGCTCAAAGGCGAAGCTCTAACGGGGTTCATTAAACGCAGTGTTGATATCATTCAATAATTGCTTTAACTTTGATTTAAATAACTTCTAACCAAATAAAACCGAAAAATGAAAAAATCATGGATTATAATAGGTGGACTTATACTGCTGGGTGTAATTCTGTTAGTTTCTATTCCCGGAAGGTACAATAGTCTTGTAAGTTCGGAGGAAAACGTAAACAAAAAGTGGGCCGACGTTCAGGGAGCCTATCAGCGCAGGGCCGACCTCATACCTAATCTTGTAAGCACAGTAAAAGGATATGCCGATTTTGAACAGGAAACTCTGATAAAAGTAATTGAGCAACGTGCAGCAGCAACCAAACCTACAATTAATGTTGATCCTGCCAAACTGGATGCCAATACTTTGGCTCAATTTCAAAAAACCCAGGACGAATTAGGTTCCGCTTTAGGAAGATTGATGGTTGTGGTTGAAAAATACCCCGACCTCAAAGCCAATCAAAACTTCCTCCAGCTTCAGGCTCAGCTCGAAGGTACAGAAAACCGGATAAATGTTGAGCGCCGGAATTTCAATGAAGCGGTGCAACTCTTTAACTCACAGCTAAGGAAATTCCCTACAATTATAATTGCCAGCATTTTCGGGTTTGATAAAAAACCATATTTCGAAGCTCAGGCTGGTGCTGAAGAAGCACCTAAAGTGGAGTTTTAACTGAATACAATAACTATTTTGTATAGTTGATTATTGAAACCGGATTCAAGATGTTTTCGCACAATCCCTGATTCGATGGTCTCAAGACTCTGTTCGCTTACCTCAGGGAAATACCCGGGTTGTAAGAACAAGTAACAGTCGAAAGCATGATGACAGATACCTGCCTCGGCAGGAAAATAGTAATAATTTCTGTTTACTGCTTTCGACTTTTTTCCTTTTATCAGCCACTTAATCAAACATATAACAATACACTGAAATGCCCACTGCAAAGAATTTTTTCACAACTGAGCAACAGGAGGATATCCGACAGGCTATCATGAATGCCGAACTCGATACTTCCGGCGAAATACGGGTTCATATCGAAAACACTTGCAAGGGAGAAGTTTTAGACCGGGCATTGGTCATTTTTAACAATCTGGATATGCATAAAACCGAGAACCGTAACGGGGTTCTCATTTATCTTGCAGTAAAAAACCGTAAATTTGCCATTATCGGTGATACGGCAATTCATGCGGCAGTAACCGAGAGTTTTTGGGATAGTATCAGGAATAAAATGCTCAATCGTTTCCGCGAAAATCAATTCACTGAAGGCCTGGTGGAAGCTATTCTGGAAACAGGACTACAGTTGAAAAAATATTTCCCTTACCAGAAGGATGATTTGAACGAACTTTCAGACGACATTTCATTTATTTAACTCGCAGTTCCATTTTCCTGAAAAGCAATTAACCTCACATCACTTATGAAATCCGGTAATTATCTCAAAACTGCGCTTCTTATCGCCATCATACTCATTCGGGCAGGAATTGGATATGCTCAAAGTGGTATTCCTGAAATTCCGGTTCCTCCAAGGCTTGTAAACGATTTTGCACAAATATTAAGCCCGGACCAATTGCAAAGCCTTGAATCAAAACTTGTTGCATTCAACGATTCAACTTCCGTTCAGATTTTAGTTGTAATTGTGCCAACACTCAACGATTACGAAAAGGCGGATTATGCGCAGCAACTCGGTCAGAAATGGGGTGTTGGCGGAGGAAAGTTTAATAACGGATTCGTTGTGTTAATAAAACCAAAATCCACTTCTGAAAAAGGTGAAGCTTTTATTGCCACAGGATATGGCGTTGAACAATTTGTCCCTGATGCTACTGCTTTGGATGTGGTTAACAATGAAATGATTCCATATTTTAAACAAAATGATTATTACGGAGGAATAAATGCAGCTTCTGATGTTTTAATATCATTGGTTAAAGGTGAATTTAAAGCTGAAAACTACGGCAAAAAGAAAAAAGGCACATCAGCCACCGTAGTTCTTATCATCATAATAGTTATTGTTTTCCTTATTTCGCGAAACAACAACAACCACCATACAATAAACCGCTCAGGTTCAGGCGGGCCGATTTTATTTCCCTGGGGAGGTGGCGGTTTTGGAGGAAGCAGCAGCAGCGGAGGATTTGGTGGCGGCGGTGGCGGCGGATTTGGCGGGTTTGGCGGTGGCAGCTTTGGTGGTGGCGGAGCAGGTGGAAGTTGGTAATCTATATAAAATCACCTAAATCTTTCGCAGAATTTAAAGTGATTTCTAACCGAAATGCTTTTGTGGTTATCAAATAATTCATAAAAAAAAGGAAGAAGGCATTTCTTCCTTTTTTTATGTAAAAAGTAGAGCTAAAATCGCAACATCCGCACCAAAACTACTCTGTTAGCGGAAAAATGCCGACGACATTCTGCATATTTTTCTTTGACAATTTAGTGTTTATTATTATTATACAAATATATTATTCAAGTATTGTAATACCTGAATCCGGAAATAAAGCTTGTCATTTAGACATTCATTTGCAAATGTATATATTTGGATTTGTGCTTATTAATAATCATTTAAAACGTCATTAATTATTTAGACTAATTACAAACTACACAAATGTTAAAAAAACATAAAAATAGTATTGTATAGAGATATCATATTATCTAAATTCGCTGTGCTGTGAAACAAATAACAAACTACAGGCACTTGCATGATAAAAACTTACTTTTCTTCCATTTTCCCAACATCTTAAAATCATAAACGCCATTCGGATATGCACCAAAGTTGCATTCCCCTTATGTCATGTTATATACCTTATTAATCAGTAAACCAGTATGCACCTACAAGCATCAAACAAACAGAAACTGATATCACTAAGACTGACAGCGCCATTGATCCTGCTAATGGCCGGACTTCTATTCAGTTCAGTTTCGCAAGCTCAGAACAAAGGCAAGGAAATTTACGAGAAAAACTGTGCCGTTTGCCACAAACTTACGGAAGAAAAACTGGTCGGCCCTGGTCTGAAAGGAATAACTGAAAGACGTGAAAAAGCCTGGCTAAAGAAGTTTATTCCTGCTTCACAGGATATGATAAAGGCTGGCGATAAGCTTGCAATTCAGGTTTTCAACGAAAACATGAAAATCCCGATGCCTGATCATAAATTCCTTTCGGATGAGGAACTCGATCAGCTCATAACCTATATTGAAACTTACAAACCAGCTGAGGCAATTGCAGTTTCAGTGGATATTACAAAGAAAGACGGTTTCTGGCGCGACGAAATTGTTCGTGGCGAAAGACTTTTTTCCGGTGTAATTCCTTTTGCAAAAGGCACGACACTCAATTGTGTATCATGCCATGCAACTATTGCAACCGATACACTCAACTTCAATCCCTCGGCTGTTGATCTGGCTGAGGCATGGCAGGAACCTAACGGCACCAATCTTTACCAGGTGCTCAGAGTTCCAACTTCTGCAAAAATGACCGAAGCACACAAAGGACTTGATTTATCAGATAAAGAAATTTATGACATATCTGCCTTCCTCTCTAAAGTAGGGAAAGACGGTATGATTTGGGAAAAAACTTTTCCGGCGCGTCTTCTCCTTTTCCTTTTCCTTGGGTTACTAATGGCCTGGGCACTTGCTGACCTGATTTGGTTCCGGAAAGTTAAATACAAAGTAATCCATGTGTTTATCATAATAATAGGTTTGGGAGTGCATGTTACACTTGCCATACAAGAAGGCATAAACCTCGGACGCACACAGAATTACATGCCCGACCAGCCAATCAAGTTTTCGCACAAGGTACATGCCGGTCAAAATAAAATTGATTGCCAGTACTGCCACTCCATAGCATCACACAGTAAATCAGCAGGTATTCCTTCGGCAGACCTTTGCATGAACTGTCATAAAGTGGTGATTGCCGGATCACGCTCGGGCAAATTCGAAATCAACAAAATTCACAGGGCAGTTGAGTCCGGAAAAGCAATTGAATGGATTCGCGTACATAAACTTCCCGACCATGCTTTCTTTAGTCATTCACAGCATGTTGGTGCCGGTAAAATTGCCTGTCAGGATTGCCACGGTAAAGTTGAAGAAATGGATCTTGTAAAACAAGTTTCTGACCTCTCTATGGGATGGTGTGTTAACTGTCACCGCACCAGCGAAGTGCAAGCTAAAACCAATAAATACTACGAAAGCTTTAAAGCATTGCACGATGATGCAAAAGCTGGTAAAAAAATCACAGCCGAGCGCCTTGGAGGAATTGATTGTGCCAAATGTCACTACTAATCAATCCCATCAATATCATCAATCCCTTCAATCAAGTTAAAAAGAACCTTTTATCCTTCTATATATAAATGGAAAAGAAATATTGGAAAAGCCTTGAAGAGCAGTCGAATCTGCCCGCAATTAATCCCGGCCAGAAAGATGTGGATGCATCCCGTTCGGTGCTCGATCTTATTAATGAAGAAATTGATGGCAAACCTTCTTCGCGACGTAATTTCCTGAAATTCTGCGGTTTTAGTTTCGCAACTGCTGCTATTGCAACCAGTTGTAAAAATCCGGTGCAAACTGCCATTCCTTATCTCAACAAACCCGAGGAAATTACCCCCGGCATGGCCAACCACTATGCTTCTACTTATTTCGACGGGCACGACTACAACGGAATACTTGTAAAAGTGCGCGACGGACGTCCGATAAAAATTGAAGGTAACGACCTTTCTTCAATTAGCAACGGCGCAACCAGTGCAAGAGTACAAGGCTCTGTTTTAAGCCTTTATGATGATGGCGCACGCTATAAAACTCCTTTTGCAGGTGGCAAGGAATCGAACTGGAATATGGTCGACAGCGAAGTAACCGCTAAACTTAATTCAGCAGTTACAGCCGGAAAAACAATTGCTTTGGTTACATCAACAATCATTAGCCCTTCTACCCTTTCAGTTATTAATGAGTTTAAAACTAAGTATCCTACAACCAAACATATTACATACGATGCTGTTTCGGCTTCAGCATTACTCGAAGCAAATAACCTGACTTTCAGTTCGCAAACTATCCCCGATTATCATTTCGACAAAGCAGATGTAATTGTAAGTTTTGATGCTGATTTTTTGGGCACATGGCTTATGCCGGTTGAATTTACCCGTCGTTTTGCTGCCAGCCGAAGACTAAACAAGGAAAAACGAACCATCTCCCAGCTAACCGTTTTCGAATCGGGTATGTCGCTTACAGGAGCAAATGCCGATTATCGTTTCACGATAAAACCCAGCCAACAGGCATCAGTTATTTTAAGTTTGTATAATGAAATAGCAAAAGCTACCGGTGCAACTTCCTATAATGCACCAGCATCAGCGGTTGATATTACCAAACTAGCTGAGAAACTGATTGGTGCAAAAGGTAAATCAATAGTAGTATGCGGCACCAACGACACAGCTATTCAGGTTGTTGTAAATGCAATTAACCAAATGCTGGATAATTATGGAAGCACCATTGACTTTTCAGCTCCGTTAAATATCCGCAAAGGTATTGATAGTGAGTTAAGTAACCTCGTCACCGAAATGAACGAAGGAAAGACAGGAGTGGTTATTTTCCATAATGTTAACCCTGTTTATAATTACAGCGATCCCAAAGCACTGATCGAAGGCCTTAAAAAAGTGGATTTATCAATCAGCACCGCAAATGCCAAAGATGAAACAGCAGATGCCTGCAGCATTATTGCTCCTGATCATCATTTTCTTGAATCGTGGAATGATGCAGAACCGAAGAAAGGAATTTTCAGTCTGCAGCAGCCTACCATACGCAATATTTATACAACCCGTCAGATGCAGGACAGCCTGCTGAAATGGTCAGGAAGCACAGTACTTTTCAGTGCTTACCTTAAACAATACTGGCAACAGAATTTCACTTCAAAGCAATCGGAATTTTTGACGGCTTCCGATTTCTGGAACAAAACATTGCAAAGGGGAATTTTTGAACTTCCAGGCACAACAACTCCTCCTGCGTTTAATTCACAATCAATTGCTGAATCTGCTTCAAAAGCAGCTGCCATAAAATCATCCGAAACCGAAATTGCTTTTTATGAAACTATAGCCCTTGGCAACGGATCGCATACCAATAATCCTTGGATGATGGAAATGCCTGATCCGGTTTCGAAAGTATGCTGGGATAACTTTGCAGCTATTTCACCGGTTATGGCTCAAAAACTTGCCGTAGTCACCGGCGATGTTATAAAACTTGATGACATCGAGCTGGTTGCCTTTGTTCAGCCAGGCCAGGCAGAAGGCAGCGTTTCAATTGCATATGGTTATGGCCGCACAGTTGCAGGAAAAGTAGCCGAAGGTGTTGGTGTAAACGTATTTCCTTTCATGAAAATGGAAGGCAGTAACCGTAAGTCATATATGCCTGCTGCATCCATTACAAAAACCGGAAAGAGGTATGAACTAGCTTCAACCCAGATGCATCATTCGATGGAAGGCCGCGACATTGTTCGCGAAACAACCCTTGCCGAGTGGCAGGAAAAGCCAGATGCAGGTAATGAAATGCATGCTGAAATAGAAGCAAAACACCTTACTCTTTACAAAGAAATTACTTTCGAAGGACATCACTGGGGAATGTCAATAGATCTGAATGCATGCACCGGCTGTAGCGCATGCGTAATCGGATGCCAGGCCGAAAACAATGTTCCCGTTGTTGGTAAACAGGAAGTTGTTAAATCCCGTATCATGCACTGGATACGGATGGACAGATATTATTCCGACGATGTAGCTAATCCTTCGGTTTATTTTCAGCCAATTATGTGCCAGCATTGCGATAATGCACCCTGCGAAAATGTATGCCCTGTTTCGGCAACCAACCACAGCAGCGAAGGTCTCAACCAAATGGCATACAACCGCTGTATAGGAACAAAATATTGCATTAACAACTGTCCGTATAAAGTTCGGCGCTTCAACTGGTTCCGTTACGCTACCAACGATGCTTTCGATTACAACATGAACAGCGATATGGGACGCATGGTACTTAATCCTGATGTAACCGTTCGCGAACGCGGAGTTGTTGAGAAATGCACTTTCTGCGTGCAGCGTATTCAGGAGAAAAAGTTACTTGCCAAACTCGAAAACCGTCCTCTTGCCGATAACGAGATAATGACTGCCTGTATGCAGGTTTGCCCGGCGGGAGCTATCATTTTTGGCGATATGAATAACAAACAAGCCAAGCTCACCGACTTGCTTACCGATCAGCGTAATTATAACCTCATCGAAGAAATCCATACCCTTCCTTCGGTTGGTTACCTTACAAAAGTGCGCAACAGGGAAGCTGACGATAATAAAGCATAAAAAGTTTCAGGATTTTTACAATCTGAGCTGAGAACACAAAAATAGCATAATAAAATAACTGGCAATACTGATTTAATATGTATAAAGCAGATGTACGAGGTCCGCTGATTCTGGGTAATAAGGATTACCGCCAGATCACCAGCGACATTATTGCACCGATTGACAATAAAGCTCCCGGCTGGTGGAAAGTAGCCATGGGCGTGGCTTTTCTACTGGCAAGTATCGGTTTTTTTGCATTGTACTATACCGTGCGTTACGGATTGGGTACCTGGAATGTAAATAATTCGGTCGCCTGGGGCTGGGAAATCATCAACTTTGTTTGGTGGATAGGTATTGGTCACGCCGGAACAGCTTTTAGTATTTTCCTTTTGATACTGCGTCAGAAATGGCGGACATCCATCAACAGGGCTGCTGAAGCAATGACTGTTTTCGCTGTAATGTGTGCTGCTATTTTCCCAGCTATTCACATGGGGCGCGTATGGCTTGCCTTTTACATTTTCCCGTATCCTAATACCCGGGGTTCCTTGTGGGTAAACTTTAACTCACCCCTTTTCTGGGACTTTATCGCTATCAGTGCATACCTGCTGATCTCGGCCTCGTTCTGGTATTTCGGAATGGTTCCTGATTTTGCATCCATCCGCGACAGGGCAAAAACAAAAGCAAAAAAAGCAATATATGGTTTCCTTGCTTTTGGCTGGACAGGTTCAACCAAAGAATGGCTGCGTTACGAAGGACTGAGTTATGTGCTCGGAGGCATCGCTGCAGTGCTGGTAGTTTCGGTACACTCAATTGTATCTACCGACTTTGCCAGTTCAGTAATACCTGGTTGGCATACAACCTTATTTCCTCCTTATTTTGTTGTGGGAGCTATTTTCTCAGGATTTGCAATGGTTATGACCCTAATGATTGTAATCCGCAAATACTACCACCTTAAAGATTATGTAACTGATTCGCATTTGAATGCCATCGCAAAAATCCTGGTTTTCATTTCACTTATTATGGGAACAGCTTATACCACAGAGGTTTTCATGGCCTGGTATAGTGGGAACCCTTACGAAATGTTTACTTTCTTCCACAACCGCTTAACCGGTGAATACTCATTTATGTTCTGGGCAATGGTTGTTTGTAATGCAGTTATTCCACAGGTAATGTGGTCGAAAAAAGTAAGAAGCAATACAACAGCCCTGTTTATCATTTCGCTTATTATTAACCTGGGTATGTGGTACGAGCGTTTCAATATAGTTGTTACATCTCTATCTAAAGATTACCTTCCTTCATCGTGGACGACCTATTCTCCAACATGGGTCGAAATCGGTATATATATCGGCACCATCGGAATTTTCACAATGGGTGTATTGTTCTTCTTCCGTTTTGTACCCATGATCGCCATTAGTGAAGTGAAGAGCGTTTTGAAACCAACCGAAATAACGGAAAAACATTAAAACAACGGATCACATGAATACGACACATATAATAGGTGTATTCGACAGCAAAAGCGATTTGCTGGCAGGTATTGAAGGAGCCCAAAGCAAAAACTTCACTATCGACGAAATTTATACGCCCTATCCTGTAATGGAAGCAATTGATGCTATGAAACGAAAATCGCGGTTTACAATTGCTGCATTTATTTATGGTGCAGCAGCAGTAATAGGTGTGCTTTCGTTTCTTTACTGGACTTCCGTAATCGACTGGCCGATTAATTATGGAGGAAAGCCTACCAATGCTTTTCCTTCGTTTATAATAATTACACTGGTGCTCACCATTCTTACAGTTACACTCGGAAGTTTATTTACTTTTTCGGTCAGGGCCCGGATTTTCCCTGGTAAGAAATACTTCTTGCCCGATGAACGTGCAACCGATGATAAATTTATCATGCTGTTTGATAAAAAAACTTCCGGAGGCGGATTTGAAGCTATTTCGACCGTTTTAAAAGCTACTGGTGCATCCGAAGTATATGAAAAGGAGTTTTAGAAATGTTACGTAAAAAAGACAACAATATGGGTTATTTCAGTAAAGCCCCGATCAGATTAACTGCGGCTGTAATGCTTTCAGCGCTGCTGTTTGCTTCCTGCGACCGCACACGTATTCAGAAAGGATACGAGTATTTCCCGGATATGGCTCATTCTCTCGCCTATGAAACATATGCACCATCCTCGGCAACTGCTGATAAAATTACGATGCAGCAGCCGGCTGAAGGCTCAATTCCCCGCGAAATGATACCATATCAGTATCCCGCAACTGTCGAAGGACGCGCACTCGCCGGCAAGGAACTTAGCTGCGACATGGAAGCCAGTGATGCAAACCTGCTGAGAGGTGAAGAGATGTACATTATTTATTGTAACAACTGCCATGGCCTGGCCGGAAAAGGTGACGGGCACTTGTACACGAGTGGCAAATTTACGGTTCCACCGGCATCACTTGTTTCGGAACGAATGCTGGCAGCTCCCATAGGCGAAGTATTTCATGTAATTACGGCTGGTTTCAACACTATGGGTGCGCACGGGCCGCAAATCAGGCCTGACGATCGCTGGAAGATAGCACTTTACGTAAAAAATACCCTTCAAAACAACAAATAAGCTCCAAGTGTATGGATACCAAAGTTATTTTTACGAAGAAATTTAATTATATAACCTATGGCCTGATGGGTCTTGGAGTTATCGGGCTGGCATACGGTTTCCTTACTGATACTCATCGGACATGGGCCAATCTGCTGATGAATAATTACTATTTTTTATCACTTGCAATCGGAGCGGCTTTCTTCTTCAGCCTGCAATATATTACCCAATCGGGCTGGTCGGCAATGTTCCGCAGGATACCAGAAGCACTGATGGCATATATTCCTTATGCCGCCATTATTATGCTTGTTATGTTTTTCGGATTGCATGATATTTACCACTGGTCGCACGAAGATGCTGTTGCCAACGATAAATTGCTGGCTCACAAATCGCCATACCTGAACATTCCTTTCTTTATGATAAGGGTTGTCCTGTTTTTCGGATCATGGGTTATACTCACACGATACCTGCGCAAGCTTTCGCTTCAGGAAGACAATCTCAGTGGTACTGCCATGTTTGAAAAAATGGAGTTCTGGTCGAAAATTTTCATTTTTGTGCTTGCACTTACATTCTCTATGGCTTCGTTCGATTGGATTATGTCTATTGATGCACACTGGTACAGTACCATTTTTGCTTTCAAAAACTTTGCGGCTGCATTTTATCATGGCACATCCCTCATTGCACTGATAGCAATTATCCTTCATAAAAAAGGATATTTTAAAGATATGAATGAATACCATCTGCTTGATTTTTCGAGGTATATGTTCGGACTGAGTATTATTTGGGGATACTTGTATTTTTCGCAGTTTGCACTGATATGGTTCGGAAATATCCCTGAAGAAACTATTTATTATGCTAAACGCTTCGATAACGGATGGATGGGTTTCTTCATTGCTAATTTTGTCATTAACTGGTTTATTCCTTTCATTGGGTTGCTGCCACAGAAACTGGATAAAAACATTAATTTCGTTTATTTCATCTGCATTCTGTTACTTGTTGGTTTATATACCGATATTTTCGAACAGGTAATGCCCGATTTTTCAACCAGGCCTCAGTTCGGATTTATTGAAATCGGTATTTTTGCCGGACTGGCAGGATTGTTCCTTTTCGCATTCAGCAAAGCACTTGCAAAAGCGCCTATAATTGCAAAAAATCATCCATATCTCGAAGAAAGTGTTCACCATCATATTCATTAACAGAAACAATACCATCTGTTTCTGATTGCTTTTCTCAGATGCTAATATTCTGCTCTGCATAGTATTAGCATTTGTTATTTCCTGCAACACAAAATGAAAATGATAAACTCAATAAAAGTTCAGCATTTGTTAAACAAAACAAGGCTGCGCTTTGTTAATAAAGCGTTAAACCAGATTTAAAACCGTTTTCGTATCTGCAAAAAAGAAAACCTGGTTCCGCTTTAAAGCAGGCTTAACTGAAAAAACATTCAATGTTAAAATTTAATCAAAAATGAAAAAAACCATCTCCTGGTTTACCATACTACTTTTGTTGTTTGTTGCCCTTATTAATGCCAATACTGCCTCTGCCGGAACAGAGAAAGAAATGGAAGTCGGAATCACCGAACATCTCGACGAATACCTTCCTGATGATATTATGCTTACCGACCATAACGGGAAACTGGTTAACCTAAAACAACTCATCAATAAACCAACTGTTATCTGCTTTGTATATTACCGCTGTCCGGGTATTTGCAGTCCGCTGATGAATGGTTTTGCCGAAACAATTTCCAAAACCCAGCTTGCTCTTAATAAAGATTACCAGGCCATCACAATAAGTTTTGATAGCCGCGAATCCTACGACCTGGGCAAGCAAAAGAGAAATACCTATCTGAAAAAAATCAAAGATCAGGATGGGGAAGGCTGGACTTTTATGACAGGCGACAGTGCTAACATCGCAAAAGTTACGAAAGCATTAGGTTTTTCATTTAAATTCGTCAATAACGAGTTTATGCACGAAGGAGCTCTGATGATGCTCAGCCCGGAAGGAAAAATTACGAGATATCTCAAAGGAATCAGTTTTCAACCGTTTGAATTTAAACTTGCCATCTACGAAGCATCCAAAGGAAAGTCATCACCCACGTTGATTAAGGTACTTCAATATTGCTATTCCTACGACAGGAAAGCAGAACGATATTCCTTAGATGTTACGCGTATAGCTGCAACCCTCACAATTATTTTTGCTGTTTCACTGTTAACATACCTTTTAATAAGAGGCCGCAGAAAAAAGCAACAAAATCAGTTAACCAATAATCAATAATTAATACATGACCGGAAATTCTTCAACTCATCGGCTGCCCAGTTACCTTGATTACCAGGGTAAATACACCGGAATTCGTGCCTGGATTTTATCTACCGATCATAAGCGTATAGCCTTGCTATATCTTTACTCGCAGATATTTTTCTTTCTGGCTGGACTGGTAATGGGTTTATTTATGAAACTCGAACTCATTGCGCCAGGCGAACAAATCATGGGACCCCAAACCTACAATGCGCTATTTACAGTGCACGGTTTAACCATGATCTTTTTATTTATTATCCCTGGTCTGGCCGCCTCATTCGGTAATTTTATGATTCCGATTATGATCGGGGCCAAGGATGTTGCATTTCCGAAACTGAATTTATTCTCCTGGTATCTTTTCATCTTAGGAGCTGTAATTATTTTAATTGGAATTTTTTCGGGCGACGGGCCTCCTGATACCGGATGGACATTTTACGCACCCTACAGTCTGAAAACCAATACCAATGTTGTGCTATCAGTTTTCGGTGCATTTGTGCTGGGTTTCTCCTCAATTTTAACCGGTTTAAACTTTATTGTAACCATTCACCGTATGCGGGCTCCCGGCATGGGTTTCTTCCGGATGCCACTATTCATCTGGTCGTTATACGGAACTGCATGGATACAGCTTCTTGCAACTCCGGTAGTAGGAATTACCTTCCTGATGGTTGTAGCCGACCGTGTGCTGGATATCGGATTTTTTGATCCGGCAAAAGGTGGTGACCCGGTTTTATATCAGCATCTTTTCTGGATTTATTCGCATCCTGCAGTGTATATTATGATATTACCAGCCATGGGTGCTATTACCGAAATTATTGTAACCTTCTCGCGAAGAACAGTTTTTGGCTATAGAGCCATTGCCATGTCGAGCCTTGCCATCGCATTTGTCGGATACCTGGTTTGGGGGCATCATATGTTTACTTCAGGCATGAGCGAGACTGCACGACTGGTATTCTCTTTTCTTACTTTTCTGGTTGCCATTCCCAGCGCAATAAAGGTTTTTAACTGGACAGCAACACTCTACAAAGGATCTATTTCACTCGAACCGCCATTCTGGTGGGCAATGGCCTTTATTTTTATTTTCATGATCGGCGGGTTTACTGGTTTGATACTTGGAAGCGTCTCCACCGATGTGCATGTACATGATACTGTGTTTGTTGTAGCACATTTCCACTACATTGTATTCGGAGGTGCAGGAATTGCTTTTTTTGCTGCCCTGCATTACTGGTACCCGAAAATGTTTGGAAAAATGTATAACAAGAAGATTGCCAACTGGTCACTTATAGGATTGTTTGTTGGTTTCAATGCTACTTATATGCCTATGTTTTTCCTTGGTTATATGGGAATGCCCCGTCGCTATTACGACTACCTGCCGCAATTTGCTGATCTCAATCTTTTATCAACCATTGGCTCATGGATAATGGCTACTTCACTCATACTTGTTATTGTGAACTTGCTACGTGCTAAAAAAGGCACACCCGAAGAAATGGATGATCCATGGGGGGGCCGTACACTTGAATGGAAAATTGAATCACCGCCAACACTCGAAAATTTCGAAGAAATACCGGTTGTCAATCATGAACCTTATGAGTTAATCGAAAAATAAACAGTCTATGGAACAAAATCATGTTGCGCATACAGATCATTTCGATCCTGTTGCATCAAAAATCGGAATGTGGCTGTTTATATTCACGGAAATACTGCTTTTTGGCGGACTGTTTATTGTTTATTCGGTTTACAGGTACAATCACCAGGTCGAATTTCACCTTGCAGCCCAGGAACTTGATGTTACAATAGGATTAATTAATACAGTAATTCTACTCATAAGTAGTATGACTGTTGCTATGTCAATAACTGCACTGCAGCTGGGAAATAAGAAGCTGACCCTGATTTTGCTCGCAGTTACTATTTTGTTAGCTCTCATTTTTCTTGTAAATAAATATTTCGAGTGGGGAGCTAAAATTCACCACGACATTTATCCCGGAAGTGAATTCCTCTTAAGCCTGAGCAAAGGCGATATGCTTTTCTTTGGGTTGTATTTCTTTATGACCGGCCTTCATGCAATTCATATAATAGCAGGTGTTGCGCTTCTGGCCGTAGTTTATGCCAAAGTCAAAAACGGATCAGTGAATAAGGACCGCGTTTCATTACTCGAAAACGGAGGTTTATACTGGCACCTTGTCGATTTGATATGGATATTCCTGTTCCCTTTGTTTTATTTAATACACTAAGCCCTATGAGCGAACATAAAAACCATATTTCAACCTATAAATCTCAGGTAATTGTTCTCCTTACACTTTTGGTACTTACAGTGCTTACTGTTACAATTACAAGTGTACATCTGGGTCCTTACAACACCGCAGCAGCCATGCTTATTGCATCCATAAAAGCTGCCATCGTGCTCCTTTACTTCATGCATCTGAAGTTCGACGAAAAAATTTACCGCTTTATGGTTACACTTGTATTAGCCATATACGCTGTAGTGATAGTAATAACGTTTTTTGATTACTTATACCGATAAACACTATGTTTCAAGGATATTCAAACTTTTC
>CAZBZA010000042.1:0-15371 GCA_964495865.1 uncultured Lentimicrobiaceae bacterium | reverse complement strand
CAAACTCTTCAAACCCTTCAAACTCTTCAAACCCGAAACTCTTCAAACCCGAAACCCTTCCCATGCTCCCCGATTCACAAATCCTTCTTCAACTGGTCGAAATGCAGATGCCATTCGGCAAATACAAAGGCACAATTTTATGCAATCTGCCGGTTTCGTACCTCGAATGGTTTAACCGGAAAGGCTTCCCCGATGGTAAACTTGGTATGTTGCTGCGTACGATCTACGAAATAAAAATCAACGGTCTCGAAAATCTTCTCGATCCGATTAAAAAAATGAAAAATCCACGATGAAATAGCCATGATTGGAGCTAATCTCCAACCAAAGTTGACATTTTAATCAATCTGGCTTATTCCATGTGACCCGTAAAAATAAATAATGACACATGAACGCTTCAACCATCAGCACCCTGAAAAAGGAATTAAGTACCTTGCCTGCTGGCGATGTAGTCGATATTTGCCTCAGGCTTGTAAAATATAAAAAAGAGAATAAGGAATTACTTAGTTACCTGTTGTTTGATGCTAATAACGAACCAGAGTATATAAGGAGTGTAAAAGAAGAAATCGATTTACAGTTTGCTGAAATTAACCTCAGTCAATTGTATTTTGCTAAAAAGAGTATTCGTAAAATACTGAAAATCAACACTAAGTACATTAAATATTCAAATCATAAACAAACTGAGGTTGAGTTGCTTATCCATTTCTGCACTAAGCTGAAAAAATCAGGAATCCGCATCGCGGCAAGCAATTCCATCAGTAACCTTTATACCAACCAGTTAAGGAAAATAAACCTTGCAATAGGTAGTTTGCACGAAGACCTGCAACACGATTACCAGGAAGAAATAAAGGCTTTAAATACGTTCTGAAAAATGTCTCATTCATTAAAAACTTTCCTTGAAAACCATCACCTGTTTTATAAACCCATTCACTCTAAAGAACGCTTACCATAAAATATAATGTTTAGTAGCTACTTTTCCCGGATTGTAGATTTTGCATCGAAAGGACCGTCCTATTAGAAATTTCACAACAGCTGTTGCTTCACCAGAAAGGCGTATGACAATGAACAAAAGGATAAGGGTACCGCAAAACACCAGCTTCAACCATGTAAGGCAACCTGGCAAATCTAACAAGCCTTGTTTTGCGAGCCTTTCGGTGATGCATACAGGTGTGTGAAATTTATAATAAGACTTGATTTTTGGGTACTTTTTTATCAAGAAAAAAGTACAGAAAAACCATAAAAAATGAATCTGCATACTGATTCAAAACATTAAATAATTGTAGTGTGGGGATTTTCAATCATAGATAATTTGTCAGAAATAAAAAAAGCTGCCTTTCCCGGCAGCTTTTTTTATTTGTATCACTAAAGTTATTTGTTGATCACAAACCTCTTGCTATAAGCCGTTTGCTTATTCTTGATCTGCAGAACATACATTCCGTTTTTCAAATCCGACAAATCGAGCGAATGCAACAGTTGTGTATCCACATTCACTCTGTTTTCAGAATAAACTTTCTTTCCGCGTACATCCGACACTATCAGGTCATATTTCCCTGAAGGTATCGACTGACTCCTTATAGCAAATTGTCCGGTACTTGGGTTAGGATACAGTTCAATCAGATCGCTGTCAGGTAATTCTTCAATTCCTGTACAATCATAGAACGTAACTGAAGCATCAGCAGTTGTTACACAACCATTTCCATCAGTTACTGTTACGGTATAAACATGTGTGCCTAAGCCTTTTCCGATTGTATCAATCTGGATTTCAGCAGTTGTTGCACCACCTGGCGACCAGAGATATGAGCCTGGATTACTGATGGTTACATCGTAAATTACAGCCAAATTGCCACAGACAGTCGAATTTTCGATTTCAACTTCAGGTAAAGCATTAATAGTTACCAATTGGGTTGCAATACCCGGGCATCCGTTAACCAAATCGTTGTAAGTATAAGTAACTGTGATCTCGCCAGCACCGGCAACTGAAGGGTAAAGGGTATCGGCTGATACACCCGGACCGGCAAAAGTTCCGCCTTCGGGAAGTGCTGATAATTTAACCGGAGCTGCGCTTACACAAACCGGGTTAACCGCGTTCATGCTAACAGCAGGTTTGGCGTTTATTACTATCGTTTGCGAATAGGAATTTGAACAACCGTTTCCATCGGTATAGGAATAGGTAATTGCATGCTCGCCTGCACCAGCAATTGCCGGATCAAAGGTAAGTCCATTGCTTATTCCTACTCCCGAATAACTTCCTCCTGCAGGAATTCCTTCGGTAAGATCGAATGAAGCCGCTGACTCGCAAATGGTATCCAATGGGCTGAGATAAACTGAAGGTAGATTGTAAATTGTTAATGATACCTGCGCTGGCTGACTTTCGCAGCTGTTTACAGTTTGTGTAACCAAATAATTATATACACCGGCTTCAATCTGTCCTGTAACAAGGGTTAATCCGGTACCTGTAACGGTGTCGCCTGCATACCAGATTACATCAGTTCCTGTTGCTGAAAGTTCAGGAACAGGCTGTCCGAAGCATACTGCCTGGCTGCTGGCCGCAGGAGGTTCTGGTGAAGGTTTTACTGTAATGTAATCGTTAAAAGTAATGCTGTTAGTGCCCATTTGGTTAGTAACAGTTAATGAAACACTGTACGTTCCTGCTTCGTTATAAACGATTCCTGTCGGGTTCTGAACGGTTGAGCTTGATGGCGTAGCACCGGGGAACGACCACTCCCAACTGCTTGGAGGACCTGATGATAAGTCAAAGAAGCTGGTAGGCTGTCCTTCGCATGGATTAGCATTTCCGGTAGTGAAACTTGCAGTTGGAGCAACCGCAGCAGTAACCCTGATGGTAGCTGTGCGTTTATGAACCGGAGTTCCGTTGCTTCCGGTTGTGGTAATATTTAAAATATAATCTCCGACAGCAGCAGCACTGCTGGCACTAACGTTAATCGGTATTTCACCAGGATATGACCAAAGTTTATTTCCCTGCGGATACGATATTGTAAATAATCCCGGTGAAGCAGTCACAGTGGCGGTTACAAAAACAGTATCGGTATAAAGTTTAACGCTGGGAACTTTTACATTTATAGTAGCAACCGGAGTTACAGTATCAAGCGATGGTTCAATACGAAGTCCGTAATCAGGGAAATATCCAACATAACTGCCGAAATTTCCATCACGGAAATCTGTCCATGCCATAATGGATGTTACTCCATTGGCAGCAACTCCGTTGTAATCACCATAATAAGCAGGTGTTCCGCCGCCACCGCAAGTTGTACAGTTTATCTTCATTTTTTTATTCGATAGCTGCTGATTGGGTTCGAAATTTATACCGTCAGTAGTATAAGTAGCATACATCATTGCGCTGTCGCTTGTAGGGCAGTCGCGGGTATCCATCCATGAAATGTAGAGCCTTTGGGTTTTGGTGTCGTGCCATACTGCGGGAAACCAGTTGCTGTTATTCTGCGAGTTTACATCGTCATTTACAGTTTTTGCGGCTGACCATGTTGTGCCTCCGTTATCGGAGTAACGGCAGAAAATGTCAGGTTTATTTCCGTTTCCTGAGGGGAAATTTGAAGCATATACAAGGTAAAGTCGTCCCCGTTGTGGACCGTTGCTGTTATCAACAGCAATGAAAGGGTAGGGGCGGGTCCTCATATTCTGAACCGAGTTCCGTCCGCTAACGTTCGATCCTACATAATTGGAAAAATTCTGAGCAGATTTAAATGTATAGGATTGTCCTCCATCGTTCGACTCGTAAAAAGTATATGTCGAAGCAAATGAACTCCCTGAATTTGTAACCACATAAACAGATCCACCTGGTGCGTTTGTTTTTGGTCCAACAGCAACCATCATTCCGGGGAGTGACTGTGTGTTCATATTCTGGGTATTTGTAAAAGTAGAGCCGTTGTTTGTTGAGCGCGCATGATTTCCACCGCTACTGGCAGTCATAACAGTATAAATGTAATTAGAATAGGCTCCTCCGGTTTGGTCAGCAGCAATCCAGTTTTTATCAACTCCGCTGATGGCAATAACTACAGGATCCCAGGTTTGACCGAAATTGGGCGAAGTTGCTACTTTGCATCCCTGAATATTTGCACCGTACATGTTTTCGTAAATAAGTCTGCCACTGCTATCGCTGGTAACAACTACGTCGCCGCTCATGCCGGTCCAGCTGGGATTCGAAGCTGTCCAGTCAAATCCGTTAACAGTACGGTATCCTTTCCCGCCCGCTGTTCCGGTGCTGTTCCACACGGCATACATTTCAAGCGGGTTCAGCGGGTTGCAGGTTATGCTGCATTCCGCAAAATCAACGCCAAGTTTAAAGTTATCATAATCACCTATTGTGACAACCGTTGCCAATGATGCATCGCCTTCAGGTTCTTTGTAACCAGGCTGCTTGATCATCGGGTCGCGGTGAATATTATTGTCCTTGGTTGCAGGTTGTGCATAGGTCTTTACCGCGCTTAATAAAAAGATCAATAAGAAGGATGCAACTACCGATTTTACAGTAGAAATTTTCATGGGATGTAAAGGTTTGGTGCTTATTAATTTATGAGAGGGATTACAGTGTAAATCATTTGTACCACAAAAATAAACTATTTTCCATTACTTTTGTTCATCCTTAATAATCGTATTAACCTTTAAATTAAAAAATCATGAAATTGAACGTTTTTCAGAAAATTATAACATCTTTTAGCCTGTTGACATTCATAGTATTATTAACTGGTTGTCCATTTTCCAGTAGCGTTCCTATAGATGAAGGGACAGTAAAAGTCTCCGACCAGCTTGCAGGTAAATGGATAAGTACAGAGGATGCGGAATCCGAAAATCCTACTTATTTTGAGATTTCGAAAGATGATAAATTTCATGCTACAGCACGAAAAATGGAATTTTCATCAGCGGATAGTTCTTACAGTGCAACTGTTTACAAGCTTACGTTTTCGGATGTTAACGGCGAAACATTTATGAATGCCATTGAAGAAGGCGGTTCAACTTACAATCTGTATAAATTCAGTTTTGACGAAAAAAGCGGAGAGATCAATACTTCTGAAGTAAGCGATTATATTAAGGAAACTTTCAACACTTCAAAAGAACTGAAAGATTTTATTGCAAAAAATAAAGGAAACAGTTATTTCTTTACCAATACCATCGAAACGTACGTTCGGAAATAACCCGTAAATTTTACAGGTTTCTGATCACTTCATTAAACAGCCGGATAAGCTTGATCTCAGCTTTCCCGGCTGTTTCCAATATATCTGCAAGGTTGGCCGGAACAAGGTTGTCAGGATCGCACAAATCAGTAACAACTGAAACAGCGGCACACGGCAATCCCATATGATTGGCAACAATTACTTCGGGCACTGTTGACATACCAACAACATCAGCGCCTATAATTCCAAGGTAACGATACTCAGCGCGGGTTTCGAGGTTCGGACCGGCGACTACGGCATACACTCCTTTGTGAAGTTTAATATCATGTTTAGTGGCAGCTTCTTCCATTTTTTTGTTGATATCCGGCGAATACGGACAACTCATATCCGGAAAACGAGGACCCAGTTCATCGATATTTTTGCCGGTGAGCGGATTGGCCGGTAACAGATTGATGTGATCGTCGAGCAGCATCAAATCTCCTTTTTCGTAACTTTTATTAATCGCTCCGGCGGCATTCGAAAGAAGTAACCATTTAACACCCAATAGTTTCATAACCCTTATTGGCAAGGTTACCTGCTGAAGCGAATATCCTTCGTAGATATGAAAACGCCCCTGCATGGCCAGTACTTTATGACCTGCAAGATTGCCATAAATTAGATGCCCTTTGTGTGATTCAACCGTTGATACAGGAAAATGTGGAATATCAGCATAATCGATTGAAACTTCAATATCAATTTCCGAAACAAGTTTGCCCAAACCTGTCCCTAAAACTATTCCGGTATCAGGAGATGTAATACCTTTGCTTTGTAAAAAAGCAGCGACTTCTTTAATGACTTCAAACATATTTTGATTGTTGAATGTTACTTATGTGATGGCTAATTGCAGTTTGAGGTTAATAGTTCTGTCACAAAAAATAGAAACCTGTAACTTTTGCTGTTTGCTAAATTACGCAAACCCGTTTATCCCTGAATTTATTTAAAAAGATTTTCTGCCTTGGACACAAAAAACTTTGAAAAACTACGCGAACAACTCACCGGGAACTTTTCCTGGCCTTCCGTGTACATGTTTAAATTTATTGCGCCTGCCGATAACCGCCTCTTTGCCATGCTACACGAAATATTTCCTTCGCCGGCAGAAATGACTAACAGGCATTCGGCAGGCGGTAAATATATGAGTATCACTATTAAAGAAATGATGCTCAGTGCCGACGAAGTTATTGAACGTTACGAAAAAGCTTCGGCAATTGAAGGAGTAAGAGCCTTATAAATTGATTTATAGAAAGATTAAAGTCGTTTTGGCTTTTCTTGAACCGGGCAAACTTAGGCAATTCGTTATTTTCTGTTATTCATTGTTTTAAGAATTATCGGGAATTCATTTTCGAAATTAGGAGTAAAAATGTTTTTACCGATATTTTCCTGAATCTCAGTTAAAGTCCAGAACCGACCATCATCCACTTCTTTTTTATTATAAACCGGCGTTGCATTGTACAATGCTATGAAACTGAAAACCAGTTCCGATTCAACAGCCGATTCCCATTTGTATTTTGCCAATGGAACAGGATGTATGACGGTAATATTCAATTCCTCGGCGGTTTCGCGCAATAAAGCCTGCTCGATGGTTTCGCCAATATCCACATGTCCCCCAACTGCTGAGTCCCATTTACCGGGTTCAACATCTTTATGTATGGATCGTTTTTGCAGGTATAACTCACCTTTGCTGTTATAAATCTGCAGATGAACAACAGGGTGCAGCATTCCCGGACCGCTATGCACCGATTGCCGGGTAGCACGTCCGGTTATTTTTCCCTGCTCATCAACCAACGGAACCCACTCCTGATTTATCGAAACTGTAGATTTCGATTTTCGTTTTGCCGAAAGGTATTGCCAGGCAAAAAATATTCCGAAAAGGATATAAATCAGTCCGCCACTGATAAATGCCCACGCTTCCTTACTCATAAAATAGGCTGAGTAAACGATGAGTAATGTGTGAGCCAGCATGATCCAGAAAAGCAATCGCATGGTTTTCTGCATTGCTTTTTCGGCTCCTTCAGGCATTTTTATATCACCCATATACCGCTGCGAATAGATCATAAGCAGGTTTTTACTGCTGAATGCCGAAAATCCGAGTACCGCACACAAAATCAGGTTGATAAAGGCGGGTTTGAGTTTAAAAAACAGTTCATCTTTCAAAGCAATGGAAATCCCGCCCAAAGCAACCAATAGAACAGTATCAAAAAATATAAACCTGTCGAAACGGCGTTCCCGAATGAAAACATAAACCAATTGCCCCACACCAAAAATTACGGCAACAACAACTCCTGCTTCGGTCGACCATAACTCATCAACCAGGATGAAAACAAATATGGGCAGTAATCCCGGAAGGAGTTTTTTGAATAGGTTTATCTGGCTGGAATCCATGTTTTGGTTATGTAGGATGTGGGATGTGGAATGTGGAATGTCGGATGTACGATGTATGATTTGGAATTTGGTTTTTGGAATTTGGTGCTTGGTATTTGGTAATACCTTTATACTGTAAAACAAAAAAGGAGCTCTTACGGGAAGAACTCCTTTTTCAGAATTTAGTTAAGTTATTTTGCAAAACTAATCGCCCTGGTTTCGCGGATAACAGTTATTTTTATCTGACCCGGATAGGTCATTTCTTCCTGTATTTTACGCGAAAGATCGAAAGCTATCTGGTTCGATTCCTCATCAGTAACCTTATCGGCTCCAACTATTACACGTAATTCGCGACCTGCTTGAATGGCATAGGTTTTAACAACACCAGGATACGACAGGGCCAGTTCTTCAAGTTTGTTAAGGCGTTGAATGTAAGCTTCCACAACCTCGCGGCGTGCACCCGGACGGGCTCCTGAAATGGCATCACACACCTGAACGATAGGAGCAATAAGTGTTTCCATTTCGATTTCATCGTGGTGGGCACCAATAGCATTGCAGATATCAGGCAGTTCTTTAAATTCCTTGGCTATTTTCATGCCGAGGATAGCGTGTGGCAATTCTGCTTCGTTATCGGCAACTTTTCCAATATCGTGGAGAAGTCCGGCGCGTTTGGCTTTTTTAACGTTAAGGCCTAACTCGGCAGCCATAGTGGCGCAAAGATTGGCTACTTCGCGTGAATGCTGTAATAGGTTTTGTCCGTACGATGAACGGTATTTCATTTTACCGATCAACCTTACAAGTTCAGGATGTAAACCGTGAATTCCCAAGTCGATGGTGGTACGTTTACCGGCTTCAATCATTTCCTGTTCAACCTGTTTTTTGGTTTTGGCAACCACTTCTTCGATGCGTGCAGGGTGAATACGACCATCAGTTACCAATTTGTGTAAGGATAGGCGGGCAATTTCGCGGCGTACCGGATCGAAACCCGAGAGTATAATTGCATCGGGCGAATCGTCAATAATAATTTCGATACCTGTTAATGCTTCAAGAGCGCGTATGTTTCGTCCTTCGCGGCCAATGATTCGGCCTTTAATTTCTTCGCTTTCGATATTGAATACGGAAACTGTATTTTCAATAGTTTGCTCAGCAGCGGTGCGCTGAATGGTTGCAACAATAATCTTTTTGGCTTCGTTATTGGCTTTTAGTTTAGCTTCTTCAATAATGTCGTTAATCTGCGACATGGCCTGAGTTTGTGCTTCATCTTTCAGGCTTTCAACTAATTGAGTTTTGGCATCATCAGCGGTAAGGCCCGAGATTATTTCGAGTTGCTCGACATATTGTTTGTGTGCTTTATCGATTTCCTGTTGTTTGCGGCTGATGATTTCTTTTTGTTGATCGAGAGTCTCTTTGGTTTCGCTAAGTTCTTTCAGTTTTTTCTGAAGTTCTTCGTTCTTTTTCTGAATTTCGTCGTGACGTTGGTTAAGTTGTTGTTCGCGCTGTTTCTGGCGGTTTTCGTTTTTTGCGATCAGGTTATTTTTTTCCTGAGTCATGTTTTCGTGATCGGTTTTGAGCTGTAGAAATTTCTCTTTGGCCTGAAGCATTTTTTCTTTTTTGACCATTTCTGCTTTTTCTTCAGCGTCCTGCAATAAGTATAAGCTCTTCTTTTCGATTGACTTACGCAGGAGGGTGGTTGCGAGGGCGAGCCCTGCACCTAACCCGACAATAGCTGTAATAACAGCTACTATAATATTGCCCATTTCGTATTTGGTTATAAAGGTTAAACATATAACCGGGCAAGGAAAAGCTGGAAGATAAAAGAAAAACCCGCAATTAATTCATGCATTTCGGGAAACCCCAAAACGACAAGTTTAGGCTGCCTGAAATCGTCGGGCTTCCAATGTTCCCCGGGGGGAATCCGCATACCCAAAGGTACGCGGTAAGGCCTGTCCTGTTATTTCAATAGCTTCGCCCGATTGTAAAAATGTTGAGTTTCCAAACGGATTGAATTAATGCGGGTTTTAATCCTTGTATTTTCAAAGAACGGAGAGCATTAGTCTTTTAGAGCGTCGGTCAGTATAAGGTCTATTTCAGTGAGCGTAGGGGATAAACTGTTGGTAACAAATGATGCTTCGTTTTGTGCGTAAATTGCACTTGTAGCAAAATGTAACGCTACCATGGCCAGTAAATCCTGCTTGTCGCTATACCGATAGTTTCCTGCATAATGGCTGATTTGTCCTTCAATAAGTTTTGCAGCTTTACGAATGGTTTCCTCCTCATTACGGTTGACGGTGAGCTTATATGGCCTGCCTTCAATAGTAATAGTGATGGGTAATTCGTTTGCCATAGGCTGTTATATTGTTTTATTGTTTAAAAGATCAATGCATGTATCAAGTTCCCGCAGTAATTCGTTTATCTTCTTTTTGGCTTTGGATGATTCCTTGCCGGTTGGGATTGATTTTGCTATTGTTAGTATTTGTATTTGTTTTTCAAGTTCAAGTATGGTGTTCTTATGCTCAGTGTTACTGTTTTCAGTTTCACGTATTTTTTGTTCGAGTTTAAAAAAATCATCTTTAAGTGTTTTGTATCTGAGCGCGAGTTGCCTGCTTTTTATATCCACCCCTTTAGCAAGGTTGCTCAAATCTTCCATTACTGCACTTATTGCTTGATCTATTAAGTGCAAAGATAATTACTAAAAGACATATTAACAATAATATAACATTTATTCTGTTAAAAATTTGGTAAGTGTCAATGGATCAGTTTATTAATTCGAAAAACCCCTTTTCTGAATTGTAAGCAAATATTTCGCCGGTTTCGATGATATAATGCCAGCCACTGATTACCAGTTTACCTTCCTGAAGTTTCTCAGCAATGTATGGATAGGTGACCAGATGTTTTAATTGTTCAACAACATTCATTTGTTCGGTAAGCCATTCACGAGCCGCTAAATTGGCATCGGGAAGCATCGAAATAACTTTGGTTCGCACAGGCATGGCCAGTTCGAGCCATTTACGGGTATGGGGCAATTTCTCGAAATAGCTTTCAGGCTTGTAAAGTGCTGCACAACCGCCACAATTGGAATGTCCGCACACAATAATATTTTCAACTCCGAGCGACTGTACCGCGAATTCAATGGCAGAAACCGCTGCCAGGTATTCGCCTGACAACCGGTATATGGGAACAATATTCGCAATGTTGCGGATAATAAATAATTCGCCGGGTTTGGTAGCGGTTATCATATTTGGAACCAGTCGCGAATCGGAACACCCGATAAAAAGAGTATGAGGTTTCTGCTCGCTTCCCAGATTCTGAAAAAGTGCTTCGTGTGCTTCAAAATCGTTTTGCCTGAAAGTAACGGCGCCTTCTATGAGTTTTTTCATTGATATTCAGTTGTTTGGAAATGTAGCTTTTGCCACATCTGTATTATTATTTCATATACAAACAAAAATATTACATTCTTTCTCTTAAAAGTTGAAAATAAAAATTAGCAGGTCATTTTATTTTTCACTTATATTTGTGTCATGACTGAGGAATTCCTGCATTATATCTGGCAATACCGTCTTTATACACCTTCCCTTATACTCCGTTCAGGCGAAAAGGTGGAGGTGTTAATTCCGGGAATTCACAACAGCGACTCAGGCCCCGATTTTTTTAATGCACGCATACGCATCGGCGAAACCACCTGGGCCGGCAATATCGAAATCCATATTCAATCCTCCGATTGGAAACGTCATAACCATCAGCACGATATGAGTTATGACAATGTGATTCTTCACGTAGTATGGCGGCATGATACGGATATATTCCGCAACGACGGTACACCCATTCCCACTCTTGAACTCGACGGATTGTATAATGAACATGCCTGGAAAAACTACCTGGGATTTATGACATCGCAGAAATGGATTCCATGCGATACCATGATAGCTGAAGTGGATACTTTTGTAATTAATGCCTGGCTCGACAGGATTCTGGTAGAGCGCCTTGAGCGAAAAGCACTGCAGGTTGAACACATATTGTCGCTTACCAATAACGACTGGGCTCATACTTTTTACCGCCTGCTTGCCCGCAACATGGGTTTTAAGCTTAATAACCAGGCATTTGAAATGCTTGCACAATCGCTTCCGTATCCATTTCTGGCCAAACATTCCGATGATCTTTTTCAGATCGAAGCCATGGTTTTCGGACAAGCGGGTTTATTAGGAGCATCTTTTTCGGATGAGTATCCACAGCGACTTAAGAAGGAATACGGATTTCTGCAGAAAAAATTTGACCTTACACCTGTTGATGCTCATTTGTGGCGGTTTATGCGTCTGCATCCCGGTAATTTCCCGACATTGCGACTGGCTCAGTTTGCTTCCATCATACATCATTCGGGAAGTATAATTGGTGGTTTATTCGATTCAAATGATGTTAACAGTTACAGGAAACTTTTCAGCGCCGAAGCGTCAGAATATTGGAATACACACTATACTTTCGATAAACTTTCGGCTACCCGGCGCAAAACTTTAGGACAATCTTCCATTGATTTACTAATTATAAATCTGGTTGCACCCATTTTATTGGCATATGGCCGCCGGAAAAGTGATTCTGGCATTACCGAAAAACCAGTCGATATGCTCATGCAATTAAAAGGAGAGGATAATACTATAATCCGAAATTGGGAAAAGCTTGGTGTTGATGTTTCGAATGCTGCAGCAACTCAGGCTTTACTCGAACTAAAAACAAATTACTGCGATGCGAAAAAATGTTTGAATTGCAGGATAGGGAATGAGTTGCTTAAGTAGACAGGATGTTTTAGTAAACGAGTGGACATGGAGACAAGGAGACAGGGAGAGGGGCGACAAGGCGAGGGGCGACAAGGCGAGGGGCGATGGGGCGAGGGGCGAAGGGGCGTAACCCTTCTAACCCGAAACTCTTCAAACCCGAAACCCGAAACAAGAAACAAGAAACAACTCCAAACCTCAACATATAAACAAATTTTAGCTTAACAATTATGGCAAACAACGAAGCCTGGGGGTCCAGGGTCGGACTAATACTTGCAATGGCAGGCAACGCGGTTGGACTTGGCAATTTTCTGCGTTTTCCGATGCAGGCAGTTCAAAATGGCGGTGGTGCATTTATTATACCTTACCTGGTTTGCTTTCTGCTCATGGGTATTCCTCTTTTATTTGTCGAATGGACTACAGGGCGTTATGGAGGTCAGTTTGGTCATCATACTACCCCTTTTGCATTTCATAAAATGAATAACCGGTGGTTGTGGAAATACATCGGGGTATTCGGAATTTTCTCGAACTTATCCATTGCAGCATATTATTGTTACATCGAAAGCTGGACTCTATCCTATACGTTCCATTCCGCAATAGGAACTTTTAAAGGTTTATCTCAACATGGTGTTGCCGATTTTTTTTCTAACTACCTTGATATCTCTACCAGTACCACTGGTATTCCTTACGAAGCAGTTGTATTTTATATACTTTGTCTTGCTCTGAATATTTATATTCTGAGCCGTGGATTAAGCGGAGGTGTCGAAAAAGCCGCTAAAATAATGATGCCGTTGCTATTGATATTCGGTGCTTTTCTGGCTATTCGCGGCATTACGCTTAAAGCGGGTGAGAGCGGAGCATTGTTCGATGGTGTTGTTGGTCTTAATTTTTTATGGACTCCTCAATATGATACGCTTACAAATCCTAAAGTATGGCTGGCTGCAGCCGGGCAGATATTTTTTACACTTTCGCTCGGGCAAGGATCGGTTCAGTGCTACGCTTCGTATGTAAAGAAAAAAGATGATATTGTATTGAACTCGATGTCAGCAGGCTGGATGAACGAATTTGTTGAAGTTGTGCTTGGAAGCGCCATCATTATTCCTATAGCTATCGGTTATTTCGGACTTGATAAAGTGGTGGAACTCACACAACTTGGCGGTCTTGGACTTGGATTTCGCGTTATGCCATTCCTTTTCGAACAATGGGGGCCTATACTTTCGGTTTTAGCCGGAGTTTCATTTTTTGGCTTGTTGTTTTTTGCGGGTATTACCAGTTCACTTGCAATGGGTACGCCTTGTATGTCATTTTTAATGGATGAGTTCAAATGGCGCCGCGGCACTTCGGCAGTTGCTTTTGGAGTTGCAGTTCTTGTGCTTGGACTGCCAACCGTTTTGTTTTTTCAGCAAGGGGTTTTCGACGAGTACGATTACTGGGCGGGAACAGTATCGTTAGTTGTTTTCGCCATGCTCGAAATTATATTGTTTTCCTGGGTGTTCGGACTTAAAAAAGGGTGGGCCGAACTCAATTCAGGAGCTGATATCCGGATACCATCGGTGTATAAATTCATTTTAAAATTTGTTACGCCTATAATGCTTATTGCTGTTTTCTTCGGTTCGCTGGTGCGCCCGGTTAACGACGACTGGAGCAAAATCAGTTTGCGTGGCTGGTCGTTGCACAACGAAAGTATCCTTGGTCAGATGCTACATACCAGTATAGGACCCAATCACACTTATTTCAGTGATGCATTTTATTCCGAAAAATCGGGAGTAGTTGATTCGCTATACTTGCTAAGGGAGAGGAATTATATCAGGGTTTCTGACACAACAGCAGCCTCGCCTTCGTCAACAAGTTTCGAATATAAAAGCAAAAATATCCTTAATGTTAAATTGGGTGATCAGGTTTCGAAAGGAGACGTTTTGTTTACCGGCGGTATTACCAACAAAGTGTTTTTTGTTGATATTTCACGATTCCTGCTCACATTGATTTTTGTACTCATCGGGTTTACAGTTTATTATGCTTATCGCAAACGTGTGCGCGAAAACAGAATTTAATTTTTATCCAATGAATTGACCAAATCGATTTTTCTTTACATTTACCCGTACTATATGGAGAAACAGGCATTTATATTAATGGTTACAGCCGAAACAGGTATCACAGGGCTGATGCTATACTTTTTTCTAAGGGTAATCTTTTCGAAACCCAAAGCTGAACCTGATTCATACACCGAAGATTAACAGCAGAAGTATGAAAACTGAAAGTCAGGAGTTTAAAAAAAGTCTGGGATTTATTGATTCAACCGCTTTGGTGGCAGGGTCAATGATAGGATCAGGGATATTTATTGTGAGTGCCGATATTGCACGCCATCTGGGTTCGCCCGGCTGGATGCTTATCGTTTGGGTTATCACCGGTTTGATGACAATTTTTGCAGCTTTGAGTTATGGTGAACTGGCTTCGATGATGCCTAAAGCCGGCGGACAGTACGTTTATCTGCGCGAAGCATTTAATCCCCTGGCTGGTTTTTTGTATGGCTGGACTTTTTTTACCGTTATTCAAACCGGAACCATTGCTGCCGTCGGAATGGCTTTCGCAAAATTTGCCGGTGTACTTATTCCCTGGTTTTCGGAGAGCAATGTGTTGCTGAACCTTGGATTTATAAAAATTAATACTGTTCATTTACTGGCAATTACATCTATTTTGGTTCTTACCATCAACAACCTGATGGGAATTCGGAATGGCAAATGGGTTCAAAATATTTTTACTTTTCTGAAAGTAGGCCTGCTGATTGGATTTATTATCCTTGGCCTTTTTATGGCAAAAAATCCGGAAGCCGTTGCTTTAAATAAAAGTTATTTCTGGGATCCTGTTTCTCTTGATGGACAACCAATTGCAGGATGGGCTTTAATAGCAGCAATCGGTGTGGCTATGGTGGGTTCGCTTTTTTCGTCGGATGCCTGGAATAACATCACATTTGCAGCAGGCGAAGTGAAAAACCCCAAACGTAATATTCCATTGAGCCTTGTAACCGGGGTAGCTCTTGTGACAGTTTTGTACATTCTTGCAAATTTCG